>JBDSEC010000632.1:0-3414 GCA_039920205.1 Pyrinomonadaceae bacterium | reverse complement strand
CCACCACCATCAACACGGTGATCAGAACGCCGAAAAGTATCCCCGCGCCGACGTGATAAAGCAGCGACTGCAAGGCGTGGAATTTTACGAACGGATTTTCTTTTTCGGTGCAAAGCACGATTATCGCGATGATCGAGATCGGATAGCCGAGCGCCGCTGCCATTTTGGCGTCCATGCCGATCGATGCCTTGCCCGATTGACCCAGATCTTGCGGCGGATTAGGGGTGACTTGATAGCTCATATTATTCTTCCCGGAAAGACCAAACGGCTACGCTTAGAAAAATTCCAAGCGTAGCCAGACAGAATGCAGCGTCCGATTCGATCTATTTATTCGCCATGCCTTCGGCGATGTTACCGATGATGGGCAGTTTGAACATATTACCACCGTAGGCTTTGACCGCGGCGAAAATAATTATCGCCACATAAACGAGCGGTAAAAGCAGGAACGTGAGCAACCAAACCAAGGATAGAATTATTCCCACAATGCTTCCTGCCGCACCCGCCGCACCGCCGGAACCGGCCGCACCACCGGCAATCATGCCGATGATCATACTAACGATCACCAAGGCGATGATAAAAACGACCCAACCCACCAGCATGAAAAGAGATTGCAACGCGTGAAACTTCACGAACTTATTCTCTTTTTCCATGAAGACCGAGAGCAAAGCGATAATGCCGATCGGGTATCCCAACGCGGCAGCCAAGTTGCCGTCTAGCCCACCAAGGGCAGCTTTACCAGTATCCATTTGAAATTCTCTCCTCTATTCGGTTGAAGGTATACTCAAAAAAATCTTCAGTTGACCTGATCGGCCATACGGGGTGGCGACCGATCGATCAGCGTTTCGCGCGAATTGTAATCAAGAAACTACGAGCGGTTGCCCAAAGGGCGCTCAATCTGTCACTCTTATTGCAAGTAGGCGCGCATCTTATGCCAACGACTATACTTTGTGCAACATTTTGCGGGATTATTTTTACGGAGAGGCAAAATTTCCATGAAAGCCCAGGTCTATGTAACGCTGAAAACCGGGATCCTAGACCCCCAAGGTAAAGCAATAAAGCATTCGGTCGCGCTGCTCGGTTTTGGCCAGATCGATGATGTTCGTCAAGGAAAGTACTTCGAGATCGCCCTGGATGACGGCATCGCGCCGGACGAAGCGCGCGCGCGCGTCGACCGTCTGGCGCGCGAGGTACTGTCGAATCCGGTGATCGAAGATTATCGCGTGGAGATGATCCCATGAAGTTTGGCGTGGTAGTTTTCCCCGGCTCGAATTGCGATCACGATGCCTACCATGTCGTTTCGAAACACGTAGGCCAACCGGTCGATTTCATCTGGCACAAGGACACTGACCTGTCGGGCTACGACGCGCTGATCGTGCCGGGCGGTTTTTCGTACGGCGATTATTTGCGCGCCGGCGCGCTGGCGCGGTTTTCGCCGGTGATGACTGCCGTGGCCGATTTTGCCGCAAAGGGCGGGTTCGTACTGGGTATCTGCAACGGATTTCAGATCCTGTGCGAGGCCGGACTTTTGCCCGGCGCGTTGATCCGCAATCGCGGGCTGCATTACGTCTGCGCCCACATCAACATCCGGGTCGAGAATAGCGATTCTTTTTACACTACGGCGCTTAAGCCGGAACAGGTGTTGCGGATTCCCATCGCGCATGGTGAAGGGAATTATGTTTGCGATGACGCGACCTTTGACGAATTGGTGGACCAGGGTCGGATCCTTTTCCGTTATTGCGAACCCGACGGGTCGATCACTGACGCCAGTAACCCGAACGGATCGCGCGACAACATTGCGGGGATCACCAACCGCGCGGGAAATGTATTGGGCATGATGCCGCACCCGGACCGCGCCTGCGAAGAAATGTTGGGATCGAACGACGGACGGGATATTTTCCGGTCGTTGACAGCGGCGATGGCAGCACGGGAAGTTTAGCCGTTCTTCAGTAAGTAAACATGAAGCAGCAGATCGGTCGATGCTTTGGTTTGGTTGCGACAGTCGGGTTAATAATGTGGTCCACGTCGTGCACGCGCGAAACAGCGATCTTGGTTGGTGGTGGAAACTCGCCGCAATTTACCGTAAGTGGCAGCGGACGGCTAACCTCGCTGCAAGTGTTTGGATCAGCCTCAAACGATCCGGAGGTTAAACCGTCGCTTTTGCTTTGGCAGATCGAACCCACGGGGGACGCTAGGTCCGGACTGACCCTGGATGAACTCAGATCCATTTCGTTCGGTCAAGTGCCGCCTGGCTATGTGCAACGATTTCCCCTTTCCGGAGCCCGGCCGGCGGTGCTTACCGAGGGCGCGGATTATCGCGCGCAATTTGACACCTCAAATGCGTCGGGGCTGACCCTCCAATTTGGGCTTCGCAACGGTCAAACGGTAAATCTAACCTCGGTATCAAATCATCGGAACATTCCCACCCATTAACTCTATTAATCAAAAAGTTTTGTAGGTTTTTCGCACCGCCGAATCCAACCTATCTGACCGGCAATTCCATTGACATTGACCAGTTTGCGTCTTAATGTGTCGGTGCTACAAATAAGTTAGGAATTATTCCCCCGGTTTTCCGGCGGTTTGGTTTGAACCACGGTTGAACTCGAATGTTCAGCTGGGTCGCTGCTATTATTCGGGCCGGCGTTTTTGGTCGGCGGTTCGAAAGCCCATTTACTTTTGCCGGATTCACTGAAGGTCTCGGCTCCAATACCTAAACGAGCGGAATCAAAGGCGGCCGACATGAAGCAGTTTCAACTTTTCTTTGGCGCGCGGGCATTCTTCCTTGTACTTCTCGCCGCCCTGGTTGTGGTCGTTACGCAGAGTTCCGCGACCCGGACTGGGTTAGGGCAACAGTCGCAACGCGACCGCGATCTGTCACGCGCCTTTACCAAATATCAGATCGGCAGGCTAAATGCGGGTGATGCGGCGCGCGAGGTCCGTTCGAACCGGCGACTGGTGCTCGCGCTGGGGGATCGAACGTTGGAGTTGAATCTAGAACCAAATGATATGCGCGCGGCCAGCTACCGCGCGGTGGAAACAAATGCCACGGGCTCGCATGATCTGGAACCGCAACCGGTGCGAACCTACAAAGGCTCCATCGTCGGAAAGGAAGGCACCGATGCTCGCTTCACGATCGACGAACACACGGTCGAGGGACTGATCCTAACGGCCGACAAAGAATATTTTGTTGAATCCGCGCGCAAGTATTCCGCCGCCGCGGCCGCCGACGAATTGGTCTTTTATGAACGCGCCGACTTTCGCAACCCGGCCGAAATGCATTGTGAAACGTCGCTCGTCGATCGGGTTGGATTGGCCCGGCAACAACTTGGACCGGACGTGCAACGGACTGCCGTCTTCCGCGTGATCGAATTGGCCACCGAAGCCGACCTTGCTTTTGTGCAATTGCTGGGAAATTCC
>JBDSEC010000631.1:0-4243 GCA_039920205.1 Pyrinomonadaceae bacterium | reverse complement strand
GCGATGCGCAAGCTCATACATATCATCTACGGGGTACTGAAATCGGGGCGCAACTTTGACCCCAATCATGAATCACTAATTGCCAAGCCAGCCTGATTTTTTGCTTGCTTTTCAAGACAGCATCTTCTGGCGGAATGATGTGGAGAATGCAAGTTAAAGGACGTGGGTCAAGCGTTTGTATCCCCGCGATTCGGCCAGAACAATTGGTTGCTTGTTAATTTCTAGCGCGACCACTGGGTAAGATTCCGCCTCAAGGCGGGGCTACGAACGCTATGTGGATATTTTACGGGTTCGCGGTGCTGGTAATTTCACAGGGGATTTCTTCGCTTCGCGGAGGGTTCCGGTTCTTGGCGTATGTGCGCGAGGAATTGTTGCGGGCACCTTCTTCCTTCACGCCAACCGTTTCCATCATTGCTCCGTGCCGGGGACTGGATCAGGGACTAGTCGATAACCTTCGCGCGCTATTTCAACTTGATTACCCCCAATACGAGATCGTGTTCGTTACCGATTCCGCCGATGATCCGGCGTTGAGCGTGATCGAGGATCTGCGTGACCAGTTTAATCGCGCAGCAAATGTTTCAACCTATACGGTGATCGCGGGCGCAACCGAGCATCGCGGGCAAAAGGTGCACAACCTACTCGCCGGTTTGCAAAACGTCAACGATGCGTCCGAGGTTTTGGTCTTCGTCGATTCCGATGCCCGGCCCGAGGCGAATTGGCTGCGCGCCCTGGTCGCACCGTTGGCCGACCTTGAAGTTGGCGCGGCGACCGGTTACCGCTGGTTCTTGCCGGAACACGGCGGACTCAGTTCACATATTCGCTCGTTGTGGAATGCGTCGATCGCATCCGCGCTAGGCGCCAATCGAAAGAAGAATTTCTGTTGGGGCGGCGCCACCGCGATCCGGCGCGAGGTGTTTAAGAAACTAGAGATCACGAAGAAATGGGACGGCGCGCTGTCGGACGATTTTGCGCTGACCCGCGCGCTGCAATCCGCCGGGCGGCCCATTCATTTCGTCCCGCAGTGTTTGACCGTTAGTGGGGAAGACTGCGGTTTCGGCGAGATGCTGGAATTCACCACCCGCCAATTGAAGATCACCCGCGTTTATGCGCCACATCTATGGAAAGCGGTCATGTTCGGCAGCATCTTTTTCTGTAGCGTGTTTTTCGGTGGGATGGCGTTAACCATTCGGTCAGGTGTTACCGGGGGAACTTTCATTCCCGCACTAGTCTTGCTCGGCCTAATGTTCCTTCTCGGCGCCGGAAAATCTTACCTGCGATTGCGTGCGGTCGCGCTGGCATTGCCCGACCATCGCCGCCAGGTCGGGCGCGGCGCACTGGTCCATTTGACCCTATGGCCGCTCACCTCGGCGATCTATATTTACAACTCGCTGTGCGCGGCCGCGTCGCGACGGATCATCTGGCGCGGCATAACCTACGAATTGAAATCGCCTGCGCAAACTGTCATCATCAGGCCCGACGAGAAACACCGTGCCGAATAAAGCTGCTCAATTCGTAAATTTGCTGCGTTCTACTAAACGCGAAAAGCGCCTGGGAACGGTGATCCTATTCGTTACCTCGCGCTGCAATGCGTTTTGCGAGACCTGTTTTTATCACGCCGAATTGAATCGCCCGGGCGACATGACCCTGGAACAGATCCAAAAGGTCTCGCGCACTATGCCCACGATCACCGATCTGTGGCTGTCCGGCGGCGAACCCATGCTGCGCCGCGACGTGCCGGAGGTCATCGACGCCTTCGTCAAGAACAACGGTGTGCAGCGGATCATCATCCCGACGAACGGCTTGGTCAAAACGCGGACCTACGAAGTGGTCGAACACGCCTTGGGCCAACACCCGCAGATCGACCTTTATCTGAACATAGCTCTGGATGGCTACGGCCAAACCCACGACCGGATCCGCGGGGTTCCCGGCAACTGGGAAAAGACGCTGGATTGCATCACGTCGCTCTATCCGCTGAAGGAAAAGTTCGGCGCGCGTTTTCGCTTGAACGTCAATACGGTCGTCTGCGCGCAAAACTACACCGAGATCGAAAAGTTGTCGGAGTTCCTCTGGAACGATTACCGGCTGGACGGGCAGTACTTCAACATCATTCGCGGCGAGACCAAGGCTGGCGACGCGATCAAGGAAGTCCCTCCCGAAATTTTGCCCGCCATGTACGCGCGCGTCGCGGCGTTGACCAAACGATACGGGGATCGGATGTTCGCTGAGGACGACGCGAGCCGCCGGTTTATCAAAAACGTAGCCTACGTCGGCGCGATCACCACCCATTATCGAACGCAGCACGCTAACTTTGGCCAGCCGACGGCGTGGCCGTTTCCCTGCACGGCGGGCGAGACGACGGCGGTGATCGATTACCAGGGCGATGTCCGCGCCTGCGAGTTGCGCGAAAAGTTCGCGACCCTGGCCGATCATGATTACGACTTTGGCGCACTTTGGGCACAGCAGGAACGCGCCGACGAACTGGCCGCGATCGATGGAGGCAAGGCCTGTTGGTGTACGCACGTCTGCTTTATTCACGATTCCATGCGCCACTCACGCAAAGCGCTGGTTTACGGTCTGCCCAAGAATTATCTGCAGCGGGGAACCTGGTAAGTGGCCGACGACGATCAAGAGACCGTGGCGCACAAAAGCGGGTTGATCTACGGCGCGATCACGTCACTGGTCGTGTCGATCATCGTCATGTTGGGGATCGGCTGGGCCTTGGACCGCTGGCTGGGGATCGGTCCGTGGGGGATCGTGGCCGGTATTTTGCTGGGTTCGGTGGTCGGATTTTACCAGTTTATTAAGATAATTTCGAAGATTTCGTGAAATTTGACCACTTGATCGAAGGTTTCGCGAGATAGGACCTATTTGACCAATAGGTCCTATTTTTCCCTCTCTAACGTTGAACGTGAATTAATTCCCGTGTAAAATCTTCTGTTTGGATAATGTAGCCATGGCCGACAAACCGGAATCGGGCGGGACTTACTGGCAAGATCCGGTGATCATGGAGCGCCGCATCTTTCAGGTGATGTGCGCCTTGAATGTTTTGGCGGTTTTGGTGAGTGCGCCCTTGCTGCCCTGGCGCTACACGACCGGGTTTGTATTGGGTGGCGTGTTGGCGTGGCAGAACTATCGTTGGCTGCGCAGTTCGATCAGCGCCGCGTTCGGTTCGGTGGCCACGGGAAAGAAGCCCGACGTCGGGCTAATGCGGTTCGTGCTGCGTTATGTTGCGCTATCCGCGACCGTCACCGCCGCGTATTTACTTGAGGTGGTTTCGGTGCCTGCGACCCTTTTGGCGATGAGTTCATTCGCCTTCGCGGCGATGTTAGAAGGATTTATTCAAACGTATTTTATCGTAATGCATAAAGAAGGAAATTGACCCTAATGTTTTGGATGCTAGAAGAAGCAGCCGCCGGCGCGGCCGAAGAAGTGAGCAGTCACGCCGAAGAAGCGGTCGAACATGTGCCGGTTATCGTTGAAGTTGTGAATCGCTTCCTCGGCCCGTTGGTCTACCCAATGCAGGTTCACCCTAGATGGGGAACGCGTGCATTGTGGGACTACTACGTGCTCGGACACCTTGGAACCAATGCCGAAACGATGTTCGGTCCCTACACGCCCGAGAACGCCATTCCCTGGTACACGGTGATGTTCGTCATCGCTTGCATCCTGACTTTCGTTACGATCTGGATATTGAAGGGACGCCTTTCGACGGACAAACCGGGGCATGGTCAGCAAACCTTGGAAGCGTCGATCCTCGCCATTCGCGGTTTGATGGAAGACATCATCGGCCCGCACGGGTTGAAGTACTTCCCCGTGGTCGCGACGTTCGGTTTCCTGATCTTGATCTCGAATTTAATGGGTCAGATACCGTTCCTGCTGCCCCCGACGACCTCGACCAGCGTGACGTTTGCGTTGGGCATCACTTCGTTCGTTTATTACAACTACATCGGTATCAAAGAGAACGGCCTGCTCGGCCATTTGGGCCATTTTGCCGGGGTGAGTTATTTCAGCGGCGCAATGCTGTTCCTGATGGGCCCGGTGATGTTTGTCATCGAGCTGATCAGTAACGCGGTCCGGCCGTTGTCGTTGGGAATGCGACTATTCGGTAATATGTTCGGTGACGAACAGGTCGCGGTGAACATCTCGAACCTGGCGCCGCCTTATACCCATATTGGTGTACCGGTACTGCTGATCGGACTGGGCGTTTTCGCCGCCGTCATGCAGACTTTTATTTTTACTTTGC
>JBDSEC010000630.1:0-6871 GCA_039920205.1 Pyrinomonadaceae bacterium | reverse complement strand
ACGGCCACTAACCTAATGATCGACAATAATAGCGTCGCCACGGTGGCGCGCGGTATTGCCGTTCAAGGTTCGGCCACGACTGTATTCCCGGGTCTGGCGATCAGCAATAACACCGTGGGTAATCCGGCGTTGGCGGCGGTGGATCAGGTCTACTCGGTCGGCATCACGGCGCAAGGTTCGGCCAACGGTTCGGTGTCCGGTAACACGGTCTACATCGAATCGTTCTTGCCGAGCAGCACTAGTGCCGCGAATCGAGCGATCGATATCGGCGGCATCAGCGCGATCGGCACATTTACGGTCGAGCGGAATATGGTCAACCGTGTGACCAACAATGCGCCCGACTTCTGGGTCGCCCACGGCATCAACATTGCCGGTGGAACGAATCATATCGTGCGCAATAACTTCGTCTCGAACGTCACGCTTAACACCACGTCGGGCGGATTCTACAGCACGACGTTTAATGCGGCCGGTATCCGGATCGCCGGTGGTACTGGTCACCAGATCTATCACAATAGCGTCAACATGAATGGCACGATCACGGGCGCGACTCCCGCGATCTCCGCGGCCTTCATGGTTACGGCGACTACCGTGACGGGGCTTGATGTCCGCAACAACATCTTCGTCAATTCGCAGACGAACGGCTCCGCCACGTCAGCGTTCGTTTCGGTGTACCTGCCTTCGGGTGCAACGTCGGCAATGAACCTGACGCTCAACAACAACGATTACTGGAACGGCGCGGCGCCGACCGCGACGCAAGGCGTCGGACAGGTTGGAACCGTGTCCGGAACCGGATTTTTCACGCAAGCCAACTTTGACCCGACGGTGACGACACCGGCGACTAACTTCCGTTCGTACACCAGCACGCTGTCGGCGGCCGGAACGAACGACAATGCTACGAAGAAGGTCGACCCGCAATTCGTGTCCGGGACCGATCTGCATATCGCGGTAGCGTCGCCGATGGTTGACGCGGGTGCGGCTGTGGGTGTCGCCAAAGATATCGACAGTCAGAACCGCGTCCCGCCGCCGGACATCGGCGCGGACGAGCCGAGCGGCGTCACGCCTCCGGCCAATGACATTGCGGCTACGGCGATCCTAGTTCCAGCGCCCAGCAGCAGTGTCCAGACCGGTGTGACCGTTACACCGCAAGCGACGTTTACCAACGTGGGTAGCGCAACCCAGACGAATGTCGGGGTGCGTTTCACCATCACCGGGCCGGGCGGTTTCAATTACTTGAATAATCAGGTGATCCCGTCCATCGCCCCCAACCAAACCATCGCGGTTGTCTTTGGTGTATCGCCAACCATAACCACGCCTGGCGCGTACGTAACCACCGCTTTGGTGACCACACCGGATTCGAATGCCGCGAACGATAGCGTCACGGCGGGCTTTAGCGCAGTCGCGCCGTTGACCGGCATCTTTAACGTCGGTACCGGCGGCGACTTTACATCGCTGACCAATCCGGGCGGCATCTTCGATGCGTTGAACGCGGCGGGTGCTAGCGGCAACGTCACGATCAACATCATTTCGGATCTGACGGGTGAAACGGGAACGGTCGCGTTGAACGAGATCGCAGGAGGGTTCACGGTGCTGTTGAAACCGACGGGCGCGGCGCGTTCGATCACGGGCAGCAGTGCGGTGGGCATCATCCGGCTGAACGGCGCGGATGGCGTGACCATCGACGGTTCGTTGTCGGGTGGTTCGGCGACGGGCGTGGGCGGCGATCCGGCGCTGCGCAACTTGACGGTCCAGAACACGAACACGGCGGCGACGGCGGGCGCGGTCATCGTCATTCAACAGGGTGCCAATCAGGCCCTAAATGACACCATCAAGAACGTGATCGTATCCGGTCAGGACCCGACCCAAACCTTGATCGGTATTCACATTGGCGGTAATGCCCCAGGCACGTCGCCGACGGTGGCGGCCAATAACAACGCGGTGGTGGACAATTGCGCGTTCCAGAAGTCGTTCATCGCCATCTTTAATAACGGCGTTAGTACCGTGATCCAGGCCACCGGCAGCGTGATCTCGCACAACGATATCTCGGCGACCGGGGCTAACCGGATGCGACGCGCTGGTATCTTCTTCTTCAGCCAAAACGGGATCCAGGTCACCGATAACAAGATCGGGGGTATCGTGGCGGACGAAGCGGCGGATGCGATCGGCATCATCGCGGGGGTCCAGAACGTGACCACGACCGCAGTTACCAACGGCGGTGTCTCGAACGCGTTGATCTCGCGCAACCGGATCGATGTGATCACCAGTACCAATACCACCGGATTTTCCGCGGCCGCTATTGCGATCGCCGGCGACGCCACCGGTACGGGCAACGTGATCTCGAACAACATGATCTCAGGCGTGAACGCACCATCGACGTCGCCGGATATCACGGCGGGGATCTTTGTGGCCGGCGTGGTGGGCTCGAACACCAAGCTGTATCACAACACGATCTCCATGACCGGTGATCGCGGCGCGGTGGCGAGCCAGATCGGCAGCTACGGTGTGGCGATCAGCGGCACTAATCCAATTGTGGAGTTGAAGAACAACATCTTCTACACCACACAGACTTCGGGCGGCGGGGCGAATGCCAAGAGCTATGCGATTGGTATGACCTCGGCGACGTTTAGTAACTTGAACGCCAACTTCAACGACTACTTCTCGAGCGGTGCCAATGCGGGCTTCTTCCGTACGGGTTCGCTGGATACGACGGGAACGGATCTTGCCACCTTGGCGGCGTGGCAGACGGCGACGGCGCAGGATGCCGGTTCGTTCGCGGTCGATCCGTTGTTCGTGGATCCGATCGCCAATCCGCATTTGCAATCGGGCAGCCCGATGATCAACACCGGTACCGTGGGTACGGGCGTTACCAATGATATTGATGGTGACACGCGTGACGCGACGCCGGACATCGGTGCGGACGAGTTCATTGCGGTTGGTCCGGCGGGTACGCTGCAATTCAGCAGCGCGACCTATACCGTGACCGAGGCCGGACCGGTCGCTACGATCACGGTTACCCGCACGGGCGGATCGAACGGTATCGTGGGCGCCAGTTATGCAACGGTAGCCGGTGGCACGGCCACGGGCGGCGCGGCTTGCGGCGCGGGCATCGATTACGTCAATACTTCAGGGACGGTGAGCTTCGGTAACGGAGTCACCACCGCCCAGACGTTCGACATACCGATGTGCGACGACGCACCCGACAAGGTGGACGAGACGGTCAACTTGGCGTTGACCTTGCCCACGGGTGGCGCCACTTTGGGCACGCCAAACACGGCAGTCTTGACCATTACCGATAACGACCCGGCGCCGACCATCAGCATTAACGATGTGACCTTGGCGGAAGGGAACGCCGGTACCACGATGTTCACCTTTAACGTAACGTTGTCGGCGGCCAGTGGCCAAACCGTTTCGGTCCATTATGCGACCGCGGACGGGACGGCGACCTTGGCCAACAACGATTACCAACAGATCACGGACACGACGCTGACCTTTAATCCGGGTCAGTTCAGCCTGCCGGTGACGGTCTTGGTAAACGGAGACACGGCGGTCGAACCGAACGAGACGTTCTTCGTGAATCTGACCACCCCGACCAACGCGACGATCTTGGATGCGCAAGGTCAGGGCAACATCACAAACGATGATGTGGTCTTGCCGGGGATGTCGATCGGCGATGCCCGCATCACCGAAGGCAATAGCGGCACGAAGAACATGACGTTCACCGTTACCTTCAATGGTAGTGGGGCGGCGTCCGCTCGTTACCATACGACCGATGGCACCGCTCAGGCCGTGCTAAGTCCCCCGCTGACCGGACCGGAAGTCGCACACGGCGACGACTACGTGCCCGAGCAGAACGGGATCATTGGTTTCGGAACCAACCCGAATCCGGAAGGCGGCGCGCAAACGCAGACCTTTAACATCATTATCAACGGCGATACGTTCAAGGAACCGAACGAATTCTTTACGGTCACCTTGGATCAGCCAATGGGCGCGACGATCACCAGATCTATCGGCTTTGGTGTCATCGTGGACGAAGATCGTGCCTACATCGGCGATATCGATAATGACAAGAAGACCGATTTCACCGTGTTCCGGCCGAGCGATGCTAACTGGTACACGATCCAAACGAGCAACAACAACCCGGTCTACTTAGCCTTCGGTATTTCAACCGATAAGCCGGTTCCGGGCGACTATGACGGCGACGGCAAACAGGATTACGCGGTCCGCCGTCCGGGTGCTACCAACGAATGGTGGTATCAGTTCAGCAGCGACTTCAGCTTGCATCTGGCGGGTTGGGGCGTTAACTCCGACCTTTCGGTACAGGCCGATTACGACGGCGACGACAAGACCGATGTCGCGGTCTTCCGTAACGGAACCTGGTTCATTTACCAGAGTTCGAACCTGCAGCAACGGACGGTGTTCTTCGGCCAAGCCGGTGACATCCCCGTTCCCGGTGACTTTGACGGCGACGGCAAGGCTGACTTTACCGTCTTCCGTAACGGCACTTGGTACACGCTGCGTAGCTCGAATAACACCAGCACGGCGCAGGTATGGGGCCAGTCCGGTGATAAACCGATGGCGGGTGACTTTGACGGTGACGGCCGCTATGACCTAGCCGTTTACCGCAGCGGCACCTGGCACATTCTGAACAGCCTGCTCGGTACTTACCGTGCGGTGAACTTCGGATTGGCCACCGACTTGACGGTCCCGGGTGACTACGACGGCGACGGCACGACCGACGTCGCGGTCTTCCGCCCGAGTACCGGTGACTGGCACGTCCTGCGGAGTTCGAACAACTCGCTGCTCTCGTTCCATTGGGGACTGAACGGCGACATCCCCATCCCTTCGGCCTACCAGCCGTAAGGGATCGTCAAATGCGCGTCAGTCGTCTTTGAGGCGGCTGACGCCAAAAATCAAGCTGGGCCAGAGGTTGGCAATATGTGAACCTCTGGCCCTTTTTACTAAGTAGTACTACTGGTTTATTGCTTATTCTTAGCAATTAGCCGGAATTTTGGTTGACGTCCAGCCGCCCGGATGTTACGTTGCCATGGACGCGCTGGACCCCTTGAGAACTTTTCCGGCCTGGATCGATCTCCTTTTCATTCGTGTGAAACATTTTAAGCATTCGGGTCATTGTTAATTGAAACTTAACGCGCAGGTGCGACAAGTAGAAGCTGGACGACCGTTCAATGAGAAGCGAAGAGCTACCCTATTCCCGTTTTGATTCGCCCTGCATGCGAAAGATCGACCAACTGGGTTGGACCGAAGGGTTCTCCTTTACCAGTTTTGGCTTGAAGTTCGGTATTCGTAGTAATTCCGTCGAGTTACTTGAGCGGGCAAAGGAGAATCTGCCCCCCGGCGCCAAGTTAAATGGCCCCCGGCGGGTTGATTATCTATATTCGATCGGCGCCGGCGGGGAAGCGCACGGAAAGGTCGGCCGCCGGTTGAATCTGCTTTACCGCGACTTTGACCTGTTGGCCCGTGGGCGAAAGATCGACGGTTTTTTCGACACTTTTGAATCTGACTTACGCTTGACCGTGGCCTACGCCGCGACCGATCGCGTATTCGTGCACGCCGGAGCCGTAGGCTGGCACGGTAAAGCGATCATCATCCCCGGCCGAAGTTATAGTGGAAAGAGCACGTTGGTCGCGGAACTCGTACGCGCGGGCGCGACCTATTACTCTGATGAATATGCGGTATTGGATGATCAGGGCCGCGTTCACCCGTTCGCCAAACCTTTGTCGATGCGATACGACGACACCGGCCGGCAGACCAGCGTCGCGCCGGAAGAATTGGGTGGACGAAGTGGGAAGCAGGCGCTTCCGGTCGGTTTGGTGCTAGTTAGCCAGTATCGTGAAGGTGCCCGTTGGCGACCACGCCAGCTAACACCGGGACGCGGCGCGCTAGAGATGTTGGCCAATACCGTTTCTGCACGAAGACGGCCCGAAGTTGCGTTAAGTACCCTAAATCAGGTAGCATCGCGGGCAATAGTTTTGAAGAGTAGTCGGGGAGAGGCCGCCCGGACCGCTGAATTAGTTCTTGGTAGCCTGGCTTAAGTTCTAAAGCAATTCGTAAGTTCAGTTTAAGATCAGCGCGTGAAGTCGTACGCAGCTTGCCCTAGAAACGCAAAATAGACGGATGGAGACCACATGAACAAAACATTAGCGTTAGCACCTCTCGCACGCAAAGAAGGTTTGATCGTTCAAGAAATGCCGAACGAAGTATTGGTCTATGACCAAGAGCGGCACTTGGCTCATTGCCTGAATTTGACGGCCGCCCTGGTATGGAAGAACTGCGATGGTAATAACAGCATTGCGCGGATCGCCGAATTGGCCGCGCGTGAGTTGCAGGCCGAAGTGCCTACCGAAGTAGTGATGTTGGCCTTGGATCAATTGCGCAAGGATCATTTGTTACAGGCGAACGCCGCCGTTCCCGCGCCACTGAATTCGGTTTCGCGCCGCGCGCTGATGCGAAACATCGCCATTGGCGCAGTCGTGGCCTTACCGGCGATCATTTCGTTGACCGCGCCGACCCCGGCCGCGGCGGCTACGGGTTTGGCCCCTGGTTCTCCCTGCACGGCTCCGGGCCAATGCATCTCGAATAACTGCGATACCGGCGGCACTGGACTCTGCGTCTAGCGCCAACCTCCATAGATCGATAGTATCCCGCGGCTGATAATATGGCCGCGGGAGTGATCACCCACCTTAAAACATTTGCCCATCGTTTCTCACTCACGATAAAGCCGGAGCGCGGGCGACCCGCCCGCAGGTGACGGTGGAAATTACCTAAGTAAACCCCTTCAACGTTAGTAAAATATTCCATCGTATCCCCGTGGCTCCGTGACAGCGGGCGAGACGCTAGCCGGAGCGCGGGCGAC
>JBDSEC010000629.1:0-5915 GCA_039920205.1 Pyrinomonadaceae bacterium | reverse complement strand
GCCGGTCAGGAATTCGCGGAAATGCTCGCGGCTCCAGATCTTGCCGCCGCCACTATCAAAATGGAGCGTGGTGTATTTCTCGTAGGGCGAAACCAACCGACCCCAATGCATGACCGTGCCGTCGCCCGGTTCCATATAGTTGGTTTGATTCTCGATGTGGTTCAGGTTTAGCCGATTCTCGAATCCCGCGGCGTCCAGCGCTTGCTCGACGCCGGGCTTGGTCGTTACCGCTAGCCACCATCCACCGTTGGGCGCCCATTCGACTTTGTCATTGCTGCGGCCCCATCGATCCTCGCGCACCAAGGTTCCAAAGAGTATCGTTTCGATATGGGGCCAGATCCCATACCGGCGCAGCACCGCGTAAATGTCCAACACTCGACTGCGTTGATCCATATCCCAGCTGTCCCAGACCTCAGCCGCCGCGGGCCCTAATCGCGGCGCGATTTCTTCAGTAACCCGGACCGGCATTTCGGCCCAATTGGGAATTGCAAACGGCATTGCCACCTCACTGAAAGCAAAGCTGCTGGATCTCGTTTAGCTTAGCCGCTAACGGCCCAAAATGTTAAGTCGAAAGCCAGAGAAAATTAGCCACTGATCTACACGGATAGGACGAATCTGAAAAAGAGTTCAGGCAAAAAGAGTTTTCGCCGCGGATTTACGCGGATGACGCAGATCTGAAGGGAATTTTTTTCCTTGGTAATACAATGTTACGGGTGAACGGGCTCCCATCCATCCTTCAGATCCGCGTCATCCGCGTAAATCCGCGGCTAATTTTCTTAAGTTTTTTCAGATCCGTCTAATCTGCGTAAATCTGCGGCTAAATCTCCTTCTGCTTTCTCGCAAGCAAGATTGACATGCACCGGCGCGCGGGATATTCTGACTTCCCGTGAGTCACACGGATTCCCATACTAAATTGAATGCGGTTGCGATCGTCCCGGCACGGTATTTTTCTAGCCGTTTGCCCGGCAAAGCTTTGCTCGAGATCGAAGGCCGTCCGATGATCCTTTGGACCGTGGAACGAGCCGGGTCGGCCCGTGGTGTGTCTCGGGTCATTGTGGCAACCGATGACCATCGCATCGTTGACGTGGTGACCGCCGCTGGATATGAAGCATTGATGACATCGCCCGAACATCAGAGTGGGAGCGATCGTCTGGCCGAGGTGGCGGCGACCCTCGAAGGCGTAGATGTAATAGTTAATGTGCAGGGGGACGAGCCGTTGATCTCGCCGCCGACCATTGAACGTGCCTTGGCGGCATTGGCCGCTAACTCGGAAATGATGATCGCCACGACGGACGAGGAGATCTTCGACCCGGCCGACGTGCTTAGTCCAGACGTCGTGAAGGTGGTGACGAACGACGCCGGGCGGGCGATCTATTTTTCGCGCCAACCGATACCGTTTCCCCGCGATGCGGCGCGGCGTTATGGTACGCTGACGCAAGCCCTCGAATTCGAGCCCGAATTGCTGCGCACATTTCGTAAGCATACGGGATTGTATGTTTACCGGCGCAAGGTTTTGTTGGAAATGACCAAATGGCCGCAATCTCGATTGGAGCGCAGCGAATCCCTGGAGCAATTGCGCGCGTTGGAGCACGGTGTTTACATAGGGGTTGTTCCGGCGGCGGCGCCATCCATTGGGGTTGATACACCGGATGATCTAGCTCGCGTGCGCGCGTTAATGGCTGAGGTTTTATGTCCAACTGGATCGGTTTAGGGTTTTTACTGCTATTGGTCGCGGGCGCGATCTGGGGATTGTCGGCGTTGGGCAAGCCACGCCGTCTTACGGTCGAGGAATTCGAACGACGTGCGAGCGAAGGTACCGGATTAGCGGGCGCGGGGCTGCTAAGTCTGCAAAAAGCGCTGGATCCGGCCGCGGAACGCGCGGTCGAGACCCAACAAGATTTCAAACGCGGTAGTTACGACAAGAAACAAGAAACCGGGGAAGACAATGAATAATTAATAATTAATAGTTAATAATGAATAGAGAAGAATTAATATAGAACAACGGAAAATGGACCGGGGAAATTGATTACCTAGTGATCGACAGTAGATTAGGCGGCCTGGTTTTTCTACTGACTACTGACTACCAACTACCGACTACTGACTACTATCTACTTCTTGAGTGAACAATGTCTAAATACATCTTCGTAACGGGCGGCGTGGTTTCCAGTTTGGGTAAAGGACTGGCGGCGTCTTCGATCGGCTGTTTGCTCGAGGCGCGCGGTCTGTCCGTGACGCTGATCAAACTGGATCCGTACATCAATGTGGATCCGGGGACGATGTCTCCGTTCCAGCATGGCGAGGTTTTTGTAACCGACGACGGTGCCGAGACCGATCTGGATCTGGGCCATTACGAGCGCTTTACTCACGCACAACTGTTCCAAGCCAATAATTGGACCAGCGGCCGGATCTATCTTTCGGTGATCGAGAAAGAACGCCGCGGCGATTATCTGGGCAAGACCATTCAGGTCATTCCGCACATCACTAACGAGATCAAGGATGCGGTTCGGGCGGCCGCGGACAAGGCGCAAGCCGACGTCGTGATCGTCGAGATCGGCGGTACGGTGGGCGACATCGAGTCTTTGCCGTTTCTAGAAGCCATTCGCCAAATGGGCAATGAGGAAGGTAACGAAGGGGCTTTGTTCATTCATGTCACCCTGGTCCCGTACATTGCTGCCGCGGGTGAATTGAAGACCAAACCGACCCAGCACTCGGTGCGTGAGTTGCGCGAGATCGGTATCGCGCCGGACATCCTCCTATGTCGTTCCGACCGCGCGTTGTCGCGCGATCTGCGCGGCAAGATCGCTCTCTTCTGTAACGTGCGCGAGGCGGCCGTCATCACGGCGCTGGATGTCGATACGATCTATGAAGTTCCGCTGGCGTTGTATGAACAGCAGTTGGATCAACTGGTAGTCGAAGCGTTAGGTCTGCTTGAAGTCGCGGGACAATCTGATCTCACCCAATGGCGCGAACTGGTTTCAACCATCAAGGAACCATTGGGTGGGGAAACCACGATCGCCATCGTCGGCAAGTATGTCGAATTAGAAGATTCCTATAAATCCCTGCGCGAAGCGCTTACGCACGGCGGCGTGGCGAACAATTTGAAGGTCAATGTTAAGTGGATCGAATCCGAAGAGCTGATGGACGAAAATTGCGACGACCGGCTGCGCGATTTCGATGCCATCTTAGTGCCGGGCGGATTCGGCAAACGCGGCGTGGCCGGCATGATCAAGGCGATCAATTATGCGCGCAAGTCCAAAACTCCTTACTTCGGTATCTGTTTGGGTATGCAGACGGCGTGTATTGAATATGCGCGCAACGTGTGCGGCCTGAAGGACGCCGATTCGACGGAATTCGATCCGGATACGCCCTTCCCGGTCATATTCAAATTGCGCGATCTGGTCGATGTCGAGGAATTGGGCGGAACTATGCGATTGGGTGCCTGGCCCTGTGATCTGACCGAGGGAAGCCTGGTCGGCGAAATCTATTCCGGTGCCGGGAATATCAGCGAGCGTCACCGCCATCGTTATGAATTTAACCCGGAATTTCGGGAAACGTTGGAACAGGCCGGTCTGATCTTTAGCGGTATATCTCCAGACGGACGTTTTGTCGAGATCGTCGAATTGCCCCGCGAGGTGCATCCGTGGTTCCTCGGCTGCCAATTTCATCCGGAATACAAATCAAAACCCTTGACCCCGCACCCCCTCTTCGCGTCGTTTGTTAGCGCGGCCTTTAACAGCCGGATGCAGAGCGAGACGATGATGGACGAGCGGCCCGACCTTGACAATGGGCGCGAACGCAGCGCCGCTGTCGGGGACGATTGAGGATATCCGCTTGGCTTCACCAAACAAGACAACCCTGGAAGACAAAGCCGATCCATTGCTGGGCCGCATTTTTGATGCGCGCTATCGAGTGGACGCGCGGCTGGACCAAGGCGGCATGGGTACGGTCTATCGCGGAACCAATCTATCTTTGAATCGGCCCGTCGCGTTGAAGGTGATCAACGCCCAGCTCTCGCAAAGCGAAGACGCCCAAGAGAGGTTTCGGCAAGAGGCAAAGGCGGCCGCGGCGGTGCAACATCGCAATGCCGTCACGGTGCTGGATTTCGGGCAATCTCCGGACGGGTTAGTTTACTTTGTGATGGAGTTATTGGAAGGACGCTCGTTGCGCGAGCTGATCTCGGAACAAGCTCCGTTCGATTCCGCCCGCTCGGTTTCGTTGATGCTCAAGATCGCCGCGGCGGTCGGGGCGGCGCACGACGCCGGGTTGATCCATCGTGATCTAAAACCGGCCAATGTGTTTATCGCGCAACAGCCGTATGCTCCCGCGACCGTAAAGGTCATCGACTTTGGTTTAGCCCAGTTGGTATATGACGCTGACACCATTGCCGAGCCGGTCCCCAACGAAGAGCGGCCGCTGGTCGGGACGCCGCGTTATATGTCGCCCGAGCAGTGTCTGGGCCAATCGCTGACGCCGGCGGCCGATGTATATAGCATGGGCATCATGCTTTATGAGATGTTGGCCGGCACGACTCCGTTCACCGGTGAGAACTCGAAGGAATACGCCGCCAAGCATGCGACGGAGATACCCCGTTCACCGATTGAATTCAACGCCGCGGTCCCGCCTTCACTGGCAGCGTTTGTGTTACGCTCGCTGGCGAAGGATCCCGAAGACCGGCCGGCGGATGCGCATCTATTTGGTCACGAGCTCCGTGAATTGGCGGATACGCTTGGGCTAGAGACCGCCTTTGACGGCGCTGGTCCAACCTTGGCCGAACTAAAACGGGCCGGACGGGAATCGCCATCGGGAAGTTTAGTGGTCGATCTGGCGCGATTGCGCAAACATCGCGCTCAGACGGCCGCCAGCAGCCAAGAGATACCGGCCAAGGAATTGGCCGCCGCGCCGAAACCGATGCGCGAGCCAAATTCCGAGCAACCGTCCGATCCGGAGCCGGGGGCTGAACCGGCGATCTCGGCCGAGGACGAAAAACTCCGCTGGGAACCAATGGCGGTCGCGCCGAAGGCAGTCTTGCGAACCTGGGCGGGTCAACCGATGACTCTGTTGGCCATCGGTCTGACGCTCTTCTTTTTGATCTTAGCGATGGTGTCGTGGGCGCTGCGCACTTCATCTCCGAAACCAGCAGTCAACAGCAACGCGCCGCAGCAGGGAATTAGGAAATGACCTCTGGAATGGTGAATTCGGGTGGCTCGTTCACGGTGGGGAACGTGACGTTTGGCGACGGGCGGTTGACCTTGATCGCGGGTCCGTGCGTGATCGAATCGGCTGATCACGCCATGATGATGGCGCAGGAGATACTAAAGCGAGCCCGGTCGGCGGGATTTGATCTGGTTTTTAAATCCTCGTTCGACAAGGCCAACCGATCATCGGTTAAGGGCTTTCGTGGTCATGGAATGGCGGACGGATTGAAGATCTTAGCCACGGTCAAGGAAGAACTGGGGATCCCGGTCCTGACCGACGTGCACGAGATCAGCCAGATCGAGCCGGTGGCCGAGGTCGTGGACATTCTGCAGATCCCCGCCTTTCTTTGCCGCCAAACTGATCTGATCGTTGCCGCGGCAAAGTCGGGCCGGGTCGTGAATGTTAAAAAAGGGCAGTTCCTGGCGCCCGAAGACACCCGAAATATCGTCGAAAAGGCGCGTGCCGCGGGCTGCGAAAAGTTTCTATTGACGGAACGCGGGGCGAGTTTCGGTTATCACAATCTGGTGGTCGATATGCGGGCCTTCCCGATCATGCGCGGGTTTGGCGTGCCGGTCGTATTTGACGTAACTCATTCGCTGCAACTACCCGGTGGTTTAGGGCATGCAACCGGAGGCCAACCGCAATTCATCGAACCGCTAGCGCGTGCCGGAGTTGCTTGTGGAGTTGATGCGGTCTTTATGGAGGTTCATGACCATCCC
>JBDSEC010000628.1:0-3198 GCA_039920205.1 Pyrinomonadaceae bacterium | reverse complement strand
CGCGACCGTGGCTGACAATGATTATGTCACCCGGAGTTTGACTAACCAGTCCATTGGCGCGGGCAACACCACCTACACTTTTGACGTTACCGTGAACGGCGATACCACGCCGGAACCGAACGAAACGTTCTTCGTCAACGTGACGGCCATTGTCGGCGCTAACGCCGGCGATGTGCAGGGACAGGGCACGATCAACAACGATGAATTCGTGGTCACCGCGATCCATGACATCCAGGGCGCCGGTTCGACCTCGCCCCTAGTTGCACAGGTCGTGACCACGCAGGGAATCGTTACGGCCACGAAGAATAACGGGTTCTTTATGCAAGCGCCCGACGCGCAGGCCGATGCAAATCCGGCCACTTCGGAAGGTATCTTTGTCTTTACTTCCACCGCCCCGCCGGTGGCGGCCGCGATCGGTAATTCGGTGGCCGTAACCGCCACGGTGGCGGAATTTATTCCTGCCGCGGCGCCGAATCAACCGCCGGTCACGGAATTGACTGGCCCCGCGGTCGTGCTTTTGACGTCGGGGAATCCGTTGCCGGCGCCGATAACGATCACCGCGGTCGATATGCCGTCGAACAATCTGGAAAATCTCGAACGGCTGGAAGGCATGCGTGTCCACGTCGATTCGTTGATCGTGTGTGGCCCATCGGGCGGCACGATCACGGAACCAAGCGCGACCGTAACCAGCAACGGGCTTTTCTTCGGTGTGTTGCCGGGCATCGCGCGTCCGTTCCGCGAACCGGGCGTGGATGCTTCGCTCAATTTGCCGGTCGGTGCCCCGGTAACCGTGCCGCGGTTTGATACGAACCCCGAGCGCCTGCGCGTTGACAGCGATGTGCAGCCCGGTACCACGGCGATCGACGTGGCGGCCGGAACGACGGTTTCCAATATTACGGGACCGCTGGATTATGGATTTGTGACTTGGACCATCTATCCCGACGCGGCGACGGTGCCGACCGTCGGGACGCAACCGACCCCGCAGCCGATCCCGGCTCAGAACGCTAATGAAGTCACCGTGGCCGCGTTTAATATGGAGCGGTTCTTTGACACCGTGGATGATCCCAACACGAGCGACCCGATCTTGACCGCCGGTGCGTTCGCTAATCGCTTGAATAAGGCGTCGTTGATCATCCGCAATGTTCAGCGGATGCCGGACGTGATCGGTGTGGAAGAGATGGAAAATCTGACCACGCTGCAAGCCGTGGCGTCCAAGATCAACGCGGACGCGGTCGTCGCGATGCAGCCCAATCCGAACTATGTCGCGTACTTGTCCGAGGGTAATGACGTTGGTGGTATCGACGTTGGTTTCTTGGTCAAGTCGGCGCGTATCAATGTGGTCGACGTGACCCAATTCGGGTTGGCGACAACGTACATCAATCCGAATAACGGCATGCCGGAATTGCTGAACGACCGGCCGCCCTTGGTATTGCGGGCGACGGTACCGAATCCCAATGGCGGCGCGCCGCTCGGGTTCACGGTTTGTGTTAATCACCTGCGTTCACTTAGTGGCGTGGATGATCCGGTTGACGGAAACCGCATTCGCACCAAACGCCGCGAACAAGCGCTGTTCTTGGCCAATTTGGTGCAGACGCGTCAGGCGGCCGATCCTAACGAAGTTATTTTGACCGTGGGCGATATGAATGCGTTCCAGTTCAACGACGGTTAC
Source organism: Pyrinomonadaceae bacterium (assembly GCA_039920205.1). Classification (GTDB taxonomy): domain Bacteria; phylum Acidobacteriota; class Blastocatellia; order Pyrinomonadales; family Pyrinomonadaceae; genus JBDSEC01. The sequence goes on along the minus strand of JBDSEC010000628.1, from coordinate 1,529 downwards.
GTGGACAGCATCGGCATTATCAAGGGGACCCCGGCGCCCGCCAGCCAAGTAACGCTTTTTGGCGCCGACGTGGTCAATCCGGATCAGGTCGATCTGGTGGACACGCTGCCGTTAAGCGAGCGTTACTCGTATACCTTTGACGGCAATGCGCAGGTGCTGGATCACATCATTGCGAATCAGGCGGCGTTGCGTCGCATGAATCGGTTCCATTATGCCCGGTTCGATGCGGATTATCCCGTCAAATCGTATCAAGATGCGAACAGCACGCAACGGCTTTCGGATCACGATTCGCCGGTGGTTTACCTTACCTTGGGGGGCCGGAACAAACCGGGCGATTTTGACGGCGATGGTCGTACCGACTTTGGTGTTTTCCGCAATAGTACGGGCGATTGGTTTACGCAATCGAGTCTGAACGGTTCGTCGAACGGCGCGCACTTTGGCCAGAACGGCGATGTGATCACGCCGGGAGATTACGACGGCGACGGGCGATCGGATCTTTCGGTCTATCGTTCGGGTTCGTGGTACATACTGAACAGTGGGAACGGCACGCTCAGCACCTACTTCTTTGGTGGCGCCAACAACGTTCCGGTCGCGGCTGATTATGACGGTGACGGAAAGTCCGACGTTGGCGTATTCAACGCCGGAGTCTGGACCATTCGGTACAGTACCATCGGGATCAACGGAACCAGCTATTGGGGCGTTGGCGGCGACATCCCGGTCGCCCGCGATTACGATGGTGACGGCAAGGCCGATTTTGCGGTCTTCCGCACTGGAAGTTGGTACATCCTGAACACGTCAAACGGCGCGAACGTGTCCTATCCGTTCGGTCTGTCCGGTGATACTCCGGTGCCGTCCGATTACGATGGCGACGGCAAGTCGGATATCGCGGTCTTCCGTTCCGGCAACTGGTACATCCAGAACAGTGCGGACAACAGCGTCCGTTCGGTTGCTTGGGGCCTGGCGTCGGACGTAGTTGTCCCGGGCAATTATGACGACGACAACAAGACGGACATCGCGGTCTTCCGCAATGGAACGTGGTATGTGTTGTCCAGCTACACGAATTCGCTGGTCAGCGCGAGCTACGGTCAGGCGGGCGATACGCCGGTGCCGCGTGGTTACATCAAACCGTAATTGGTGTACGAAAGACGGTAGAGGGTAGACGGTAGACAGTAGACGGTAGACGGTAGAAAAGCGTACAGCTTTTTCAACCGCCTACCGTCTACTTTCTTTTGGAGTTTGGATCCTGCTGACTGGATCTCGCGCAGTTGAAAACGAGTGATGTGGGTGGATGCAACCCGCTTTTCTACTGACTATTGAGGTAGTTGCAAAATTAAGCAATGGTCCAGATTTCAGTTGGGGGGCTGCCGCTGCCGGGCCAGCTTTCGATTGTGAGTCATCAAGCTTACGGCGATGAGGCGGCTCCGCCGCTCTATGTGCGGAAAGGTTCTACCTTTCAGACAGGCATACACATAATAGAGCATATTGCGGCTATGCCGCCGGGGGCGAAGCCCCAGAGAAATTCGGAAGGG
>JBDSEC010000627.1:0-8286 GCA_039920205.1 Pyrinomonadaceae bacterium | reverse complement strand
TGATACGTCGATTCTTCGGGCGAACCAAAGGAAATTCCGGTGTCCCGGGCGGTGCGCACCAACTGCCCCTCCGGTGTGACGGTCTTTAAATTCTCGATCGCCGCAGTCAGCGGAACCACGACGATCTGGGAGGATTGCAGGGATACCATCACGCCGGTCATCCCGCTAGCCAGTGTCCGCACCGCACAGGCGCCGAAATTGGTCGCCAACATCCGGTCAAACGCGTTGGGCCGGCCGCCGCGCTGAAGATGGCCCAAAACGACGCTCCGTGTCTCTTTCCCGGTCAATTGCTCCAGCTCCCGGGCACAATAAACGGCTAATCCGCCCAAACGGGGCGAACGCGACGAATCACCCGGATCCAAATAACATTGACCGCGGCCCAATTCGACCGCGCCCTCGGCCGCGACCACAATGGTGAATTTGGCATTGTTCCGCTCGCGTTCGGCGATCTTATCGGCCACCGACGCCATCGTGAACGGTATCTCAGGGATCAAGATCACATCGGCGCCGCCCGCAATGCCGGATTGCAACGCGATCCATCCGGTATCGCGGCCCATGACCTCAAGGATCATGACGCGATCATGGGATTCCGCCGTGGTGTGCAATCGGTCCAGCGCCTCGGTCGCAATATCCAACGCCGTGGCAAAGCCAAACGTCAATTCGGTCGCCGCTAGATCGTTGTCGATCGTCTTGGGCACGCCGATCACGGGTATGCCACGGCGCGCGAATTCGTCCGCGATAGCCAGAGTGCCTTCGCCGCCCAGCACGATCAGGGCCTCGATCCCCAAGCGCTCCAGATTCGCGATCGCTTCGCGATAGACCGCGTCCGGTTTGACGTTGACACCGCCCGGTTCGTGCTGCACGAAGGCCCCGCGGTTCCGCGTACCCAAGATCGTCCCGCCGCGTGGCGACAATCCGCGGACATCGGCTAGGCTTAGTTCGCGCACCGTGGTCGGGCCCAACAGGCCTTCGAAACTGTCCTCGATACCGGTCACGCGCATGCCGAATTCACCGATCGCGGTCTTGACCACGGCGCGAATGACCGCATTCAGCCCCGGCGCATCGCCGCCACCGGTGACGATCCCGATCTTTTTAAATGATGTGGAAATGTTAATTAACCTCTCGTTTTAGGTCGCAATCCTGGAGTTTCCTCGCCGCTTTTGATCTCAGTCCGAATCCTACCAGTTCAGTAAAACGTTCATTATAGAACAGTCGCACCCGTGAACTCCATCGCTAGGTATTCCGGAACAGCGGGTAGACCGGAACGGGTCAGAACCGGGAGCGGTAGCGACTGGGTTCGTAGTTTTTTCCCGGAGTTCCAAAATATGAAGGCGAGCGATCGGCCCGAGACCGTCCGTTCAAGAGAGACAAAACGCCGCATCGCGTCAGCGATGCGGATAAATTGCCACTGGCTTTAGCCAGTGGGTAAGCCAATGCACAACCGGCTTTAGCCGAACTCTTCAATAGGAATTTCCTTTTGGCTTTAGCCCTAGTTTGACCGAGCGGGCTCGGTTGCTATCAGATCGAGGGCTAAAGCCAAACGGAAACGCACTTTAAAGAATTCGGCTAAAGCCGGTCTTTGAAGCGGCAACCACCAGCTGAAGCTGGTGGCAACTTATCCCCGCCGCTTTCGCGGCGGGGCCAAAAGCGATTGGCGGATGCAAAACGGCAGAAACCTGGTTGTAAAGGAGGGAGCTCCGGGATGCGGCCGGCCTGCGAGAGCAGAAAGAACCGAGTCGCTACCGCTCCCGGTTCTGACCCTTTCCGCGAGGCCCAGATGTACCGGCCGGGAAATTTGGCGTGGACCGCTCCTCTCTGTTTTCTCGGTTACCTCCGGTAAAAACCCTTTCTGTCGATGCCGGGCGACGCGCCGGACTCTACAAAACCGCGGCGGTGTCTGTTAGTATGGTCGCGTAATACTCAAGATCAAGACTGGTATTATCGTGCGCTTTGTGATCGGTGCGAGACTGCCTAACTGCGGGAGACAAAACATGCCGACCGGCAACGAATTACGGACTGAGCGCGAGCTTTCCTTGGATTTTTTACGCGTATGTGAAGCCGCGGCCATAGAATCGGCGCGCACCATGGGCCAAGGCGACCGGAAGTATTCCGATCATGTCGCCGTCGAAGCCATGCGCCAGGTAATGGATACGGTACCGATGCGCGGCCGCATTGTTATCGGCGAGGGTGAACGCGACGAAGCGCCGATGCTCTATATCGGTGAAGAGGTAGGCGGACGAGGTTCCGGAATTTCGGAAGAGATGCGGGCGACTTTTCCCGAAGTTGATATCGCCGTTGACCCGTTGGAGGGAACTAATCTTTGCGCGCTCGGCGCTAACAACGCGATCGCGGTGCTGGCGGCGGCCGAACGTGGCGGGTTATTGAATGCGCCCGACATTTATATGGACAAGATCGTGGTCGGGCCTTCGTGCCGTGGCGCGGTCGATATAGATGCTCCGGTCAAGGACAACCTGAAGAACATCGCGCGGCGGTTGGGCCGCGATGTCGAAGATCTGACCGTCATGTGTTTAGATCGCTCGCGCCACAAAAAGCTGATCGACGATGTGCGCAACGCTGGGGCGCGAATTCGTCTAATTTCTGATGGCGATCTTTCGGCCGGTATCTCCGCCGCCGTGGCGGGAACTAATATTCATGCGCTAATGGGCATCGGCGGAGCCCCGGAAGGGGTGTTGACCGCCGCGGCCATGCGTTGTCTTAACGGTGAGATCTTGGCCCGCCTTATATTTGATCCGGAACGTTTGGGTGTGGACAGCGATAAGGTGCCGTCGGAAGAGGTTGTGGTCGAACGCCTTCGTGAGATGGGTATCAGCGACCATAAGAAGATCTATGACACCGCCGATCTGGCACCCGGCAAGAAGATCATCTTTGCCGCGACCGGCGTGACGGATGGTTCATTGCTACGCGGGGTGCGGTTCTTCGGCTCGGGCAAGCGGACCCATTCGCTGGTTATGACAACCGATTCGCATCACATCCGTTTCGTCGACACGGTCCACGTCGAAGGTGGCCCCGACGCAGTGATTAGATTTTAGTTAATTAGACATTTAACCGGAGGAAACAGAGAAAACGGAGGTGGTCAGGGTGGTTGTACTCCTGGCGATTGTCGTCAACTAGAGAACGTTGAGGCAGAAGCTCAATTACCCCCTCAGTTTCCTCTGTTACCTCCTGTGAAGATCTTTTTTGTTATGTCGAGCTTGGTATTTTCGGCAGATCAGTCCACGTCGCCGGCGAGTCCAGATTATCGCCGATGGTTGGTGGCGTCGTGGCTGGGAACCGTGGCGTTCGTACTGGCCTGGTCCGGTTTGATCATTGCTGCGCCGATCTTGGAACACACCGGGCACACGGCTTTGTCGGCGACGATCTATACAGCTTTTCGCCCCATCTGTCACCAGATCCCGGAACGCTCGTTTCATATTTTCGGGGAACAACTGGCGGTGTGCGCACGCTGCTCGGGGATCTACTTCGGTTTTGCCGCGGGAATTATCCTGTACCCGATCGTGCGGCGACTGAATGATTTCACTACGCCTTCGCGGTTGTGGCTAATGCTAGCTCCGATTCCTACGGCGATCGATTTCGCCCTCACTTTTTTTGGCATCTGGGAAAACACTCATTGGTCACGTTTTATCACCGCATCGTTGTTTGGTGTGGTGGCGGCGATCTTTGTGGTGCCGGGATTGATGGATATCACGCAGATGATCTGGCATAGCGTTACCAAGCGCGGAACTTCTGCGGTGCGGGAACCGGTGCGGGAAGTCGTGATCACGGGAGGCGGCGTTGCTGCCCCGAGTGATTACAGCCATCCCGACCGGCGGATTTAAGTCTTACGTAAAATTGAAAACAGTTTAGTAGGGAGGGCCTGCAAGCAATGGGAGACAAAATTGTTCCAGTCCTAGTTGGAGGAGTGTTGATCGGCATATTATCTGCTTTGCCGATCATTTCGGCGGTCAATGTTTGTTTTTGTGCCTGGGCTATTGTGGGCGGCGGTTTAGCGGCATTCATGTATATCAAGAAATCTCCGGACCCGGTTAGCGCCGGCGGCGGGTTTTCTACCGGCGCTTTAGCGGGATTGATCGGCTCGATCATTTACACGATCCTGTTTGTGCCGATCGGTTTACTGATGGGCGCTCCCAACAGCTATCGCGAGGCACTTCGTCAAGCCTACGGTAAACGGCTTTACGATCCGGATCTGGACGGCTATATACTCATGGGTGTGGCCTGTCTCCTCACCTTTATTTTTCTAATCGTTATGGCCGGGGTCGGCGGGTTGTTGGGAGCCAAGATATTTGAGAAACGTGGCGCGGGCGAGGTGCCACCACCACCGCCGGCTTACTAGGTCATTTTGACGTTCAATTTCGGTCACTCTAGGCTTTATTGATCTGGTGCCGGTGGGCTAGAATAGTTATTCGTTATCGAGCAGCGCGGTTCGGACGGACGAGCCGCGCTGTTCGCTGTTTACCCGCCGGTCTGGCGGCCAATTTCAACCGGTCCAAGTCGGACGACCAATAATTGTTTGGACTAGTGTTCGCGTTTTGATGATGTACAAATTTGCCACTTCGTTCTTTGCCATTGATGGCCCCACCATTAGCCCCGCGGATCTGATGGCGCGCTATCTGGACATCATCAATAGGACCAATTCCAACGTCAGCCCGCTCTATCAGTTGGACGGGTTCGATTACGCGATCCTGATCACTTACTTCACTATTCTGGGTTTGCTGTCGATCTACGGCGCTTACCGTATCAAGCAAGTCATCGATTTCTGGCGCTATCGTGGGATGGTGCCGACGCCAAAAGCACACTACGCCGAGGACGAACTACCCTTTGTCACCATTCAGTTGCCGCTGTTTAATGAAATGTATGTGGTCGAGCGACTGGTCGAGGCCGTGTCCAAGATCGACTACCCGCGCGACCGGTTCGAGATACAGGTGTTGGACGATTCGACCGACGAGACCGTAAAGATCGCCGGCGGCACGGTGGACCGCTATCGCGAAATGGGTTTCGACATTAGCTACATTCATCGCTCCGACCGGACCGGATACAAGGCGGGTGCTTTGGAGAATGGATTGAAGACCGCCAAAGGGGAGCTATGCGCGATCTTTGACGCGGATTTCCTGCCCAAACCGGATTTCCTGCGAAAACTGGTTGATTTCTTCACTGACCCGTTGGTGGGTTGCGCACAGATGCGCTGGTCGCACATTAATGCGAATTTTAATCTCTTGACGCGGTTGCAAACGATCATGCTGGACGGCCACTTTGTGGTCGAACAGACCGTGCGCAATCGCACTGGCGGATTCTTTAACTTTAATGGCACGGCCGGCATCTGGCGGCGCGAGACCATTCCCGCCAGCGGCGGCTGGCAACACGACACCCTGACTGAAGACACCGACCTTTCCTTCCGCGCGCAGTTGATGGGCTGGAAGTTCGTTTACCTGTTGGACGAAGACGCCCCAGCCGAGATCCCGGTCGAGATAAATTCCTTCAAGGCGCAGCAACGCCGCTGGGCCAAGGGCGTGATGCAGGTGGGCATCAAGCTCTATCCGCGTATCTGGTCGGCCGACCTGCCCTTGCGCGTTAAGCTCGAGATGTTCTTCCGCCTGACCGGGAATATCAGTTATCCATTAATGATCTTGGTCAGTTTTCTGCAGTTCCCGCTGCTGGTCGTTCGTTACAACCAAGGGTTTTATAACCTGATGTTGTTCGACGTGCCGATGCTCTTTTTTTCGACGGTTTCGGTGCTGCTGTTTTACGGCACGGGCATTTGGTATTTAGATAAGAAAAAATCCCGTCGTTTACTGCACCTTCCGTTGGTAATGTCGCTCGGCATTGGGTTGGCGTTCAGCAATGCGCGCGCCGTGATCGAAGCGCTAATGGGCAAGCAGTCCGAGTTTGTGCGCACGCCTAAATACAGCGTCGAAACCGCGACCGACGAGACCTGGAAAAAGAAGAAGTACCAACGCAAACGTGGTTGGCTGCCTTTGTTGGAATTGTTGTTTGCCGTTTATTTCCTGCTGGCGATCATTTACGCCGCGCACTTTCATCTATACGGGACGATCCCGTTCCTGTCGCTGTTTTGTTACGGTTATGGATACATGGGGATCATGAGTTTTAGCCAGACCATGAGCGGCAGTCGGCTGTTTTCGTTTCTTCGCCCGGCGACGGCGAAGAAGTAGGACCGTTGGTTATCTATCGGGCTGGCTAGGCCTGGGTGGTTTGAATATGACTACCTCAGAGAGGATCTTTGCTGCCTGCTTTGCGATCGCAATGGGTTTGCTGGTCTTGTCTGGTGCCTACAACAACCGCATGTATTTACTCATGCGGCGAAGGCAGCCGGAGTGGAGGCGATGGCCTCGGGATGTTGAGAAGTTGTTCGCCGTTTTTTGTTCAATATGCCTCTTCACCCTCGCGGCATTCTGCATTATCACGATTTTCCTATGATTGATTGAGCCCATCGTTTAATCATGAACGTTAGCATTGGATTGAAACGACTAAGTCAGCCCTAAAAGTTGCTCACATTGGCCCGCGAGTTTCTAAGGTCTAACCATCGAACCGGCTTGGCCGCTGACCAGTGCGGTGCCGGCTATGCCGCACCGTGGCAACCTATTAAAGATGTGCGGCTACGCCGCCGATCTCATCCCGCCATTCAAACTCTGCATGCCATTAAAAGTGTATCTCGCGGCAATTGCGTTTACTTTCCGGGCACGGGATGCTAAATCAACGTTGTTACTATCAATCCAAGCTCGCTGAAAGATATTTTGTTTTATGGGAAAAGTTATCAGTATTTGGCTTCTTACGCTCGCACTGCTGGCGGGTTCGATGATCTCCGCTACGGCTCAACTAACAACTAACCCTGCCGATTACTACGACGCACCGGGAGTGCGCTTGTTGAATCAACCGCTGTCCGAATATCACGCGCGACGAGCGAAATTGATGGAGCGCTGTAAGGATGGCGTGGTGGTGATACTGGGAGCGATCGAGGAAGACGAATCGCCGTTCAAGTATCACCAGAACAACTGGATGGCCTATTTCACTGGCATCCGGACGCCAAATGCCGCGCTGATGTTGGTGCCAGATGGACTGGCCTCTAAACTGGGCGCCAAGGAGATCGTATTCATTCCTCCGCGTGACCTTAATGGCGAAAAATGGACCGGTGTGCAGCTTGGACCAGGTCCAGAAGCCGCGCGCACTTTGGGCGTGGAACGGGTGCTCTCGATCGATGATCTTTGGCCCCGGCTTAAGGATGCCAAGGCCGCCGGAGTTACGAAACTTTACACCGTTGCGCCCGACGATGCCGAAGCTCAGACGCTGCGCGAGTTTCAATTCACCGAAAAGGTAGCTAAGGAATTACCGGGCATGCAGATCCTGCGCGACGAACCCGCTTCATTTGCTTACATCGCGGGAGAAATGCGCAAAAGTAAATCCGCCGTCGAATTGGAACTCCTACAACGCGCGATCGACATAACGGGCGACGCCCAGGTCGAGATCGCCAAAACGCTAAAGCCCGGGATGTTCGAATACCAGGTTCAAGCCAACCTAGAAGCCGTCTTCACGCGCAGTGGAGCCGAGCGGCCGGGCTTCAATTCCATCGTCGGCAGCGGCGTTTTTTCGACCATCTTGCACTACGCCGAGAATCGAAAACGTATCGAGGACGGCGATCTGGTCGTGTGTGATATCGGCGCGGAATATTCTATGTATACGGCCGACATTACGCGCACCTTTCCTGCCAACGGAAAGTTCACCGCGCGTCAACGTGCGGTTTACGATCTCGTTCTGGGTGCCCAATCGGCGGCGGCGACCGGTTGGAAACCAGGGATGACCCAGTTCAATCTGCATATGATCGCGGTGTCATTTATGAAGGCGAGTCCGTTGCGCGCCAAGGATGTGGACGGTAAGGAGTATTCGCTAGACCATTTCTTCATTCACGGGTTGGGGCATTATCTAGGGATGGACGTGCATGACGTGGGCGATTACGCGAAGCCTTTGCAGCCGGGCGAGGTATTTACCATTGAACCGGGCATCTATATTCCCACGGAAAATCTCGGCGTGCGGATCGAAGACGATTACACCATCACGACGGATCTAAAGGTTAAGAAGATGTCGGCCAATATACCGTCGGCTCCCGAGGCAATCGAAGCGTTGATGAAGCGTTGAGAATATGAGATCGCCCCGCTGGGACCGCGGGCGGCCCGCCCGCAGGGTGCGGTGTCACTAACGCAAAAGATATCATTCAACGCAACTTGAAGGCCTTCACCCCAATCGAATCCTCCGCCGCCA
>JBDSEC010000626.1:0-3806 GCA_039920205.1 Pyrinomonadaceae bacterium | reverse complement strand
AGATCTCGTCCGCGTCCGTCACCGCCGACAGTTCGTACATGCCTTCGATCAAAGGGATCGACAACTCGCGAGCCAACTCGATCACGGCCTCGCGGGTGGTTCCGGCTAACGCGCCGGCCGCCAGCGCCGGCGTATAGACCGTTCCGTTCGTGGCCCAGAAGATGTTGGCCATCGCGCACGACACCACGGCGCCGCGCTCGTTCAAACGAACGGCCTCGGCGAAATCGCGGCTTTGCGCTTCCTCTAGCGACAGGACCGGCTCCAGATAATTTAGACTCTTGACGCCGACCAATGGTGAATGAGTATTGACCCGGTAAGGCGAAACGGTGATCGCCAAACCTTCCTCGCTGATCGGCCGAGCGTCGGCGGTCATCAACAAGACATCGCTGCGCTGCGCCGAAGCCGGCGGGCGGGACCACATCCCGTTGCCGCCTTGGGCCAATATGGATAGGCGCGCGCGGCCATCACGGACCTGGTTCGCTTTGAGCAATTGGGTCAAAGTTTTGAGGATCGCGTCCGCTTCGATCCCGGTCAGGTCTACGCCGGTGCGCGCTGCATGCGCGGTGACGCGAGCCCAATGTCGATCCCACCGAAACGGTTCACTGTTATGAATGGCAAGGGTAGTGAAAACGCCGCGGCCAAAGAGCGTCGCCGGCGTCGCCAGTGGAAGGCGCGGTTCGCCTGCTTTGAACAATTCTCCATTGTAAGCCACCCGCGAATGCATAAGTGGGGAATGGTAACAGAAGGTAGACAGTAGACAGTAGCCAGTAGGCCGTAGTCTGAGGCCACGGCAAGCCTTGAATTCTTGAGGTGACCGTTAGGAATGGACAGCCCATTCGATTTGAGCCACGTACGACGGACTACGGTTCGGCTCCTTATGGTTCCAAATTCCGCTCGATCGCGGGCGGTTTAGTCCCATCCAGAGAAGAAGGGGTGGTGGTTGCAAAGGGAAGGGACGCATCGTACCCCAAGCTTACGGAAAACTTGCCGCCCAAACGCTCAACACTCCAGCCATCTCGTCAAACACACTTTCGTGGCTTTTCCGCGTCCGCTTCAAGATCTTGTAGCTGTGATCGGCGGTGTCGAGCAGGTGTAGCGTCGCCCGGCTTCCCAACTTTTCTACAACGGGCTCTAACAGATCGAGATGGGCGAGTTTGTCGCGGGTGCCACTTAGGAATAGCAGGGGCACGGTTACCGCGCTTAGATGTTCGGCACGTTTTGTGTCGGGGCGGTCCGGCGGGTGCAACGGAAACGAGAAAAGCACGATCCCTTTGACCGCTGGCAGCGGTGACTCCGCGGCCGCGGTCGAGGTCATCCGGCCACCGAAGGAATGGCCACCGGCTAGCAAAGGCAGGTCCGGCGCCATCGCGCGCGCCGTCCCGACCGCTGCTCGGATCGTTGCGGTGCACGTGTCTTTCGCATCAACCTGCGCGCGTCCCTGCTCCATAAAAGGGAAATTATAGCGAAAGGTGGCGATGCTTGCGTCGGCAGCGCTTTCAGCGATCGCTTGCATCGAAGCGTGTCGCATGTCAGCACCTGCCCCGTGACCAAGCACGAGCAAGTGCGACGCGCGACTTGGCCGCAGCAGCAGCGCGGAAACCTCGCCCTTTTCGGACGTGCTGAGAAACTTTAGCTCGCTTGCTTCGTCGGACATAGAGGTCGATAAAAATCGAGTTTCGCATGCTGCGAAACTCCGGAACTTGCCGAGTCTACCAAGTTTCAAAACCGTGCTCAATAAATTAGGTCGGCCCCCAGTCGGTTATACAGGATGGGGAAATGGCCGGGTGTATTAAAACCGCCGTAGTAATACCAAAGGCACGCAAATGCAAACATAGTAGTTAAAGTGAATAAGGCACTTATGAATAGCTGTCGGCGATCGAATTTATTTCCTTACCTTCCTTCTTCAGCAACTCGTCATGGGTGCCTTCGTCGGCTACGTGCTTTGGCTAAGAACAATAATTCGGTCCGAGATCCAAGCTACAAAGTTAACGTAGTGGCAAATGCAGACGCAGGTCCTACGAATATCGCTTTGCGCGTATAGGAAATGCCCGCCGTGGCCTTGCGGTTACACGCCTGTGCCAGGTGATTCAGAAATGAAATTTAATTCCGAATTGGAGTTGGCGGCTGCCCTGGTATGTTACAGACAAGGTTTTAAAATCCGGCAACGACCCGCGTATTTCTCCGGTCAGAGGGTTGACCTGAGAAGTATTTAGGTTGTTGCCGGTTAATCTAGTGCTGTCGTAAGAGAAGACACTTTTGCGATTCAGCATGTTTGTACCTTCCGCATAGAGCTCGAGGGATACGTCGCGAAGCAGGCTGAAGAATCGTGAGATACGTGCGTCGAGGTTATAAAACGCAGGCAGCCGGCCTGCATTCCTTCCAATGCCGACGGGCCGGTCGCTATTGCTGACCCCGTCCCGATTCAGATCCACCGTGGTGATATTGAAGGTTTCTCCACTGTTCGCCAAGGCGATCAATCCGATTTGATTGTGATTCAACAGTTCCCTAAGAATTCCGTTCGCCAAGGAAAACTTCGGTCGCAACACCATACTAAGCGCCAACGTATGCCGTACGTCGCTCACGGAGGTGCCGCGATCGAACGAACGATTCGAGGGGTCTGACACACTCAAGGGGCCTGGAACGTTTTGCTCGGGCGCATCGTCGCGAGCCCGAGCCAGCGTATAGCTCGCGTTGAGTTGGAATCCGCTCGCGAGCCGCTTGGTTAACTGCAAGAACAGGGCGTTGTAGTTCGAATTACCCACCGACTCGGCCATCATTATTCTTTGAAATTCAGGAGCGATCCGGAGAGTGCAGCCGCTAATCTTTACCTCGCCCGCGTTGATCGAGACGGTTCCAAATAGCGGTCGCCCGTCGGCGAGGGTACCGCCGATCGGCCGGCAATTAACATTGCTATAGACGGGAATGTGCCGGCCGGAAGTATGAAGATAACCAGCCGTAAAAGACCAATTCTCGGCCAGCGACTGTTCGATCTGGAAATTCGAATGCATCGCGAATAGCGTTGCGAAATCCGGAGAGACCGCATCAATATCCTGCCGCACTGGGTCCGTTCCTGCGGGCAGCAAACCCAGCGTATGGGGGAATTCAGGGGCTCCCGGCGAACCCGGTTGAAAGCTGAATTTGAAAAACCGCAGACTGCCGTTGTTGATCACGGCCCGCCGGTACACATCGAGAAACGGGGCATCGTAATAAAGACCGGAACCCGCCCGAATGACGGTCCGATATTTGCCATCGCGCAGGAGATAGGTCACTCCCAACCGCGGTGCAAGATTATTCTTGTCTAGATTGAATTTCCTTGATACGACCAGCGGCGAGGCCGGATCGGCCGCGGGCGGGTGGAACAAATCGTACCGCAGCCCCAGCGCGATCTTTAGCCTGGTTGAAACGTCCCAGTAATCCTGAATAAATAGATTCAGAAACTTGGATCGCTGTGAAACGGCATTATTGCCAAAGGTTTCGTCATACGTGAGATAGGTCCTGCGGTCTGGGCCGCTAACCGCGGCCCGATAGTCCGCGATCGAACCAAAAGTATAGTTTGCCGTTACGGGCGATCCACGATTGTCGTGAATCAAGTTCACGCCGCCACCGATTTTCCATGAATGTTTTTGGAATACACGGGTAACCGCATTTTGAAGCTGCATCGTCGATTCGTCAGTTGGTTGGGAACCGATCATCGGACTTGGTCCAAAGTTTGCCATTCCATTTATGGTAACGGACACTCCGGAAGCGGAATTAATGCTCGACTTGATCCGAATAATACTCTTGGCGTATTGAAAGCGAAATTCGTT
>JBDSEC010000625.1:0-13386 GCA_039920205.1 Pyrinomonadaceae bacterium | reverse complement strand
TGTTCCGCGAACGGACGCAGGGCGCGAACTCGTTCCGGTCATTTATGGACGATGCAGCTAGCACGTATTTCAATTACGAAAAGACCACACGCTCTCCTATCCATGACACTGAGACGGTAAAGTTGCTGGATCTGCTTAACCCGAATAATTATCAAAAGGGCGCCTGGATACTCCACATGTTGCGTGGGCAGTTGGGGGAAAAGGATTTCTTTGCGGGGATCCGCGAATACTATTCAAAGTACCGGAACGGAGTGGCTACGACTGAGGATCTACGCCGATCGCTTGAGAAAACATCCGGCCAGGATCTGCGTGAGTTCTTTACCCGCTGGGTTTATGGGGCCGGTCATCCTGACTATCGGGTAACGTGGCGTTGGTTAAACGGACATCCGGGACGGGTTACTATGATGGTCACCCAAGCCCAACCCGCCGCCGCGTTCTTGACGCCGATAACGATCGAATTTGTCACGGGAAAGACGGTCCGCCGCGAAGTTCTGGTACCCACGGGAAAGAGCACCGGGGCCAACTTTCGCTTGACCGCGCGGCCCGACCAGGTCCGCCTAGACCCCGACGGGTTCATTCTAAAGGAGAGTACGGTAACCGAAACCCGTTCGTCCCGAAGGTGAACGCGGCCTGGCTATGGGACTATTTTTCACTAATTATAAAGGTCGGCACCATGCCGCCGCCCGAAGAAACATTGGCTAGTTCAGACGAGGACAACCGCGTAAACGCCGTGCCCACTTTGCCGTTAAAGAGCAACGGGTCCAAGTCCACCAATTGTTCACTGAATTGAAAAGTACCATCGTCCATCAAGGCGGGGAACTCTTCCCGCGCGGTCGGCACCCGTTCTTGGACCAGGTAGTCACCATTTTCCAAGGCGTGTTCCAACGCCGCGGCCCACTCCTCTTCCGTGCTGTTCCAGCCAATATATATACCGTGCCCGCCGTAATCATCGTTGGGCTTTAGCACCAACCGGTTGCGCGTGTTCTTGATGAATTCAAGCAGGTCGATCGGGTCCACACCGTGGATCGTCTGCTCGTCGCGTACCTTTCGCGTCCAGGGAACATGCGCCGCGATGTTCTTTAGCTCTTCGTCACTAAATAGATGTGCGTAGGTCGGATTCGTCAGAACGGCAAAGATCGCTTTTTTGTGGACCAGCTTTGAACGAAAGCTGTTGGCCATACAGATCGCGCCCGCCCGATACGCATCCACCAATGCGGGATACTGCTCAATGATCGGAATGTATTCGTTCACCAGCAGGCGTTTGTAGACAATATCGATAACCACATCACCCACCCGCAACCGTGTGCCGTCCCACACCAACTCGTCCGGAGAACAGATGATCGCGGGATAACCTTGGCGGACAAAGAAATCGCGAAACAGCTCGAATTCCTTCAAGGTGGGCAGATCCTTCAGATCCACGATCGCGATGGTCGGCGCCTGCTCGGGCGGGTGGCCCAAATATTCTTCGTGAGCTTGCAATAAACAATCGAGCAAAAGCTGACTGCCCAACTGCGGGCGCAGATTATATTCCTCGGCAAACTTTTTCATTACCGGCAACGAGGAAAAGATCTCCACCGCCGCGTCCGAATAGGCAATGCCCGCGGGACTTTCACCATTCAATTCAACAAAGCTATACGCCTCGCTGGTGAGAAAGGAATCCAACCGGGCCGACGCCGAAACTTGCGCATATCCGGGATCGATCGCTACCAGTTCGCGCTCGATATCCGTGAGCCCGAGCTCGGTTAACAGTGCGTCGTCCCGGACCGCGGCGTCCTTAACCTTTTGCAGCGCGCTCCAGATCGATTCGCAGATCACCGTCACACGTGCCCAATCGGATTCTGTAACGAAATGGGGACGTAAATAGGGTGACAACGGGCGACCGCCAAAGATCAGTTTGGCCTGATCTAAACCGTCCGCCAAAACGCGCCGTGATGATTCCGCAAGATCGACATCTTGCAGAAGTTCGTGATACCGAGCGACTGCTTTATTCAGCATAGGACCCTAAAAAGTAAATTAATTGGAACTATAGAAACGTTGGAATGTTGAACAGATTAACACAAGTCCAGACCGGCCGGTAAATGGGGTCACTAGCGCTGCCGCCGTCGCGGTTTCCGCCTGCCCGTGTTGGCACCCGCTGGTCAACGGTTGGCGTGGCTAATCGGCCCGCCTGTCACAATTTATTCGACGGGCACCCCGATTATTAGCTAAGGTCACAAGTGAAGCGCCAGAATTCATATTTTATCCAGATCTGGCGGCGAATTGATTCATTTCACCCCCGAGGATTAATAACCATGAGATCGTACCTAGTGTTCGCGATGCTGCTTTGTTTCATCGCATCCACGGCGTTGGCCCAATCCGGGTCGGTGACCGCGAGTGCCACTTCCACGCCGTCTACCAATTCCACGGGTGTAACCGATTCATCGCCGGCCGAGGCTTTGGTCGCCGAAAAGACCTCGCCCGCGCGTTTGCGTAAGTTCGAAAAGGCCCCGGTCATTGATGGTATTTTGGACGACGAGGTCTGGCGCTCGGCGATGGTTTTTAAGGACTTTCTCCAGACTTTTCCCGGCGATAATGTGGCGCCTTCGCATCCGACCGAAGCACGGATCGGATACGACGCTAAAACGCTTTATATTGCCTTTCACTGCTATCAAGACCGCGACAAGGTCCAAGCCACGGTGGCCAAACGCGACGACGTTTTTGGTGACGACAATATCCGCATTCTGCTGGACACCTTCAATGACCAGCGTAAAGCTTATGTGTTGGTCTTCAATCCCCTCGGCGTACAGCAGGATGGCATCCGCACCGAAGGGACCGGCGCCGATTTCAGCGTGGACATCGTCATGGAGTCGAAAGGCGTGTTGACCGAGGATGGTTTCACCATCGAGGTCGCCGTACCCTTTAAGTCCTTGCGTTACGAAGCCGGCAAGGGCAAGCAGTGGGGTATTCAGATCTTTCGACAGATAATTTATGCCAACAATGAATCAGATTCGTGGATGCCGCTGAAGCGCGGGCAATCAACCATCCTTAGCCAGACAGGCCATATCACCGGGTTGGAAGGGATCTCGACCGAACGGACGCTGGAGATCATTCCGAGCATCACGCTCAGCGAAAACGGTCAACGCGTTCGTTCATTCTTTCCGGTGCCGAACGATCCGGGCCGGATCCTGAATGGACCCGTGGCCTACGACCTGGGGGTATCCGTCAAATATGGAATAACCCCAACGGTTACCTTGGACGCGGCGATCAATCCCGACTTCGCGCAGGTCGAAGCCGATGCACCCGTGGTCTTGGCCAATCAGCGTTTCCCGATCTTCTTTGCCGAGAAGCGTCCTTTTTTTCTGGAAGGCAAGGAGATCTTCGAGACGCCGCTGCAATTGCTCTACACGCGCACGATCGTCGATCCGGATATCGCCGCCAAGCTTTCGGGCAAACTTGGGCGGAACACGTTCGGGTTGATGTACGCCAGCGATGCCTCGCCCGGCGGCATTTCACGCGGACTTTCGTTCCTTCGGAAGAACGCAAATTTGGGCGTCCTCCGTTTGAAGCGCGACATTGGCCAGCAAAACAGCATTGGATTGATGGCGACCACGTACAGCTTTGCGAATCGCCACAACCAGGTGATCAGCATCGACGGACGGTTTTTGCCGACGCCCCAAGTGACGACACAATTCCAGGCGGTCTTTTCAAATTCGCGGCGCTTCTTCCGAGACTTGGACAATGGCGGCGTGGACTATCGAACCGGTAATGGTTTTAGTTACACCGCCAACATCAGCCGCAATTCGCGCCATTGGTTCATACAAGCTGCGGGCGGCGGCCGGTCACGCGATTACCGGGCGGACCTTGGGTTTACGCCCCGCGTCAACACCAATACCGAAGCGTTCTTCTGGGAGTACGATTCAGATCGAAACCAGAAGGGCACCTTCGTTGGTTGGGGGATAAACAGCAACAGCAACATCCGTTATGACTGGCACGGGCATACGCAGGGATGGGCTTCGGGTGCGCGCGTCTTTGCGAATTTTCAAAAGCAAGGATTCTTAACCTTCGGGTTCGATAATTATTACGAACGCATTTTTGAGGAAGAATTTGGACCACGCCGTTCGAATATCCGGCCCTGCGATCCGCTGGGACAAAGCGCGGTCCTGCCGGGTTGTACTTTCTTTGGTGGATCTGAACGATCGTCGAATAACAAAAGCATCTCGTTTGGCGGGGGAGTCACGCCCGGCAAGAAACTCTCCCTGTCATTTTCCGGTAGTCTGGGTCATGGTTCCTTGGATTATGATTTTGGCGCCGGTCCGAATTTTCCGCGAGTCAGCCCCGCTGCTTTGTTAGGGTTGGATATTTTGGATCCGGGGGCCGGCAATGCGGTGAATTTGAATGCCACCATCGCATTGCAGCCGACCGACGAATGGCAGTTGTCGGTGGATTACACCAAGAGTCGTTTGCGGCGTCAGGACACTGGTCTGCTGGCGTTCGATGACGATATCTATTCCGTGCGCTCGACCTATCAATTCACGCGGTTTATCTTTGCGCGTGCGCGTATCGATTACGATTCGCTGGCGGCCAATGTACGCGGACAGTTTCTGCTGGGTTGGACGCCCAACCCAGGCACTGCATTCTACGTCGGCTACAATGATGACCTGAACTACAACGGCTACGGCCCGTTCACCGGGAATTTAGAACCGGGGTTGCGCCGCAACGGCCGGTCATTCTTTATCAAGGCCTCGTACCTGTTTCGCCGCTCGATCGGATAACCCGCGGCTGCATACGCATGTATAAACGAACGGCGCTCGAGTTTTCGGGCGCCGTTTTGTTTTCGATGGTTACATTGTGGATACGACGCAATGTACGGTTTTTGATCAATTCTAGTCATCGGTGAGGATATGGTGTAGCGATAGTCCATTTCGGTTAGCTGCGGATCAACCGCCATAGCTGGGGAAAACCCCCGATTATTGCATTCATATTGCGATCAAATTGCGAGTGCAGGTTAGCCTAAGCAAATCACGGAACCGCCCGATAAACCGCCTCAAGACCCATCCGATTGGAACACTGCTTGCTGCGTAACTAGTACGGAAGGCAAGAAATTCACACGATAGAGGAGATGGAATCATGGATACGAGAAAGAAAATTTTAGCAGTGGCGCTGGTCGCGGCGTTGGTCGGCGGGGTCGTGGGCGCGTTTGCGTTACGCGCACCGGGCAGCGACACGGAAGCAGCTTTAGCGGGCCGTACCTGGGAACCATCATCCGAATCGACCAACCTAGAAGACACGGGTTCTTCGTCTTCGGTTGAGGCGGCCTATCGGGACGGATTCAACGAAGGCTTTGCGTCGGCACGCGAGGGTAACATCAACGAAAGCAATCACGCAGTTGCGGCCACTCAACGGGTTTACCGCAACTACGGCAGCGGTAATGGCAGCACGGTCACTCGTCCGCGATATGCCTCAACGGCATCGAACACCTATGTTCAACCCCGTCAGCGTAGTTTCTGGGACAAGCATCGTGACAAATTAACGGTGGCCGCGGGTGCCGGTGGCGGTGCGATCTTAGGTGGTTTGATCGGCGGTAGGAAGGGCGCGGCGATCGGCGCGTTGGCTGGTGGCGGTGGTTCGGCCCTGTACACCTACAAACTCCGCAAGAAGACCCGTCGTTACTAAGAGCGACTCCTTCGATCGAAACAAAAGGGCGTGACCACATCCGTGGTCACGCCCTTTTTTCGGTGAAAAGTGCGGAAACCCGTACGTCAATTAAAGGCGCCACACCGGTCATCACAAAATGTCAAAAGCTCCGCTCGGAGCGAAATGTATCTTTTGAACCTCCCGCTCCAGGCCGAGCTAAGAGATAAAATCACACCACCGAATAGCTATATACATTTGATCCCCGACGGGACTAAGACCTTCGGCGGTCCGTGGTGATTCCTCGTCAAGTCGATGGATATTTAACACGTGACGAAACCGTTAAAATCGTAAAAATCATGAGAATCGTAAAAAGCACGGTCGACAGAAGACAGTAGACGGTAGACAGTTGGCGAGGGCCGAAAGCTTGGTCGCAAAACGATCTTTGAAAACCAAGCGCGAAGCGCGCCCGGTCGTAGGTGCGGGATTGGGGGCCGGGGAAAATAAACCGGCGCCAATTGCCCGGGCTAAACTCGTACTGAACGCGACGCGGACCGCGAGAACAAGTCGGCCGAAGCCGGAACTCAAAACTCCGGCTCGGCGTCGCCGGGAGCATCTGGCTCCAACAGCCGAAACCGCACGCTCCGGCTGCTCACTGCTCACTGCTTACTTCCCAAAAACGTTTCGTCCCTAATTCGGTACGCACCTTTCGGTTGACTTTGTATTTTTGCTGAGCATTTTATGGAAAAAGGAGGTCCACACGTGCTGATTCGTTTTTCGATTTGCCACGTTCCACGTAGAACGTTAAGTACGTTCCACGGCGAAAACGCGACGGTTAGGGCGGCGGCCGGGCCGAAACTGCCGGGCCAAAATTGACCACTCAACCAGCCCGTTTTTCGAGGGGCGCGCGCATTCGCATGTCGTACCGGTCACGGGCGTTTCAAACTCTACCAGGCAAGTTTGTTGACTGCCATTTGTGGCGCCAGCTGGATCAATGCACTAGATAGTTCGTGGTTGGGATGTCGCCGGTCGTGCCCCAGGCGGTGGCCGAGAAAGCCCCGTTCGAGCTGTTCAACCGATATAGATAACTTATCTGAGCCGGCCGATATACCGCTATATCGGTAATGCCGTCGCCGTCGTAATCTGCCGGAGTCGGGACGTCAGTCGCTCCCGCGCCAAACCCGACGGCACGGAAGCCACCGTCTGAGCTGCGGTAGTAGTACCACGCGCCGGCATCACCACCGGCCGTACGCCAGACGGCTAGATCGGTTTTGCGATCCCCGTCAAAATCACCGGTCACGATCCGGTCGGTTGCGGCCGCTCCGAACTGCGTGGCCTGAAACTGACCGTTGGAACTAAGCAAAAGGTAGAACGCGCTGTTGCCCGACGGCCGCGTTACGGCATAGACGCCAATATCAGCTTTCCCGTCCCCGTCATAGTCGGCGGGCACCGGCACGTCGCCGGAATTTCCCCATTGCGTGGCAGAGAAGCCATCGTCCGAACTGCGCAGTACGTAAAAATTGCTGGCCGCACCCGGACGATAGACGGCGAAATCGGTTTTGTTATCGCCATCGTAGTCGCGGCAGACGGTTGGATTGTCACCGCCGGTACCCCAAGATTGGGCCACGAAAGTATTATCCGAACTGCGCAAAAGAAGAAAGGCTCCGGGTTGACCGGGTCCGGCCGCTCGCCAAACCGAGAGATCGGCTTTACTGTCGCCGTCAAAGTCACCCGCCACCGGGATGTCTCCGTTCTGTCCCCACTGTACGCCGAGGAATGAATTGGTCAGACTGCGCAGCATGTACCAACCGCCGTCGGTCGGGCGGAAAACCGCGATGTCGGACTTGTGGTCGCCATCAAAGTCGTTGACGGTGGTGGCGATGGGCGGGGCGGTGATACCTAGCTCGAGCTTCCATCCGCCCACAATAGTTCCGGTGTCAATATTCTCGTCATCAACGACGTAAAGGCTCCAATTACCGTTTGGGTCGGTCCCGTTGAATACGTTGAGGTCGGCGAGGTAATTCAGCGTTCCGGGCCCGGGCGCGGGAAACGCGTCAACCCCACCGGGTTCAATGCTGGCCAGCCCGCTGTAATTGGCCGGTTTGTAGGCGCCGCTCAAAGCGCCTCCCGATTGGGGCAACGCGGTCGGGGCGGCCATCGAAAATGTATAAGTGCGCTGATTGACCTGTTGGGTATCAATGCCGTCCGATATCAAGATCGATCGCGCGCCGGTCGGGCCTACCAACAGAATATCCAGATCGCTGGGGAAAGCATGGGTGAGTGTGGTCAACGTCACGTTCACAAAACTGACGGTGCCGGATACACCGGTTACCGGGATCACCGAGGGGTAATTCGAGGGTAGTCCCGGCGGGCCCGCGTTCGACGCCCGGTCGGCCGGCGCAATTGCCGCCGGGTTGCTAAAGAGTAGCGGCGGCATCGATTCACTGTCACGGACCTTTCCGTTGGCCGCAAAAGACAGCCCGCTAGTGAAAACTGCCGCGGCTAAAATAATTCTGATTAATGGGCTAGTCAATTAGGGCTCCCCGATCGGTCGAATTGCCGGTCGTCTTTCCGTTGGATCAATGTTTGTCGCAATTAGTAAACACGCAATAACAGGCAATTTTTACCTGAATTATGGGCCAAGGTAAAGGAATTGCCGACGGAGGCGGGTTTTTACTCGCACTTTGCGTTGCGAAGCCGGTTCCGGCCGTTATAATCTTGCGCTTCTGTGAATACGACATTTCCCAACATTTTCCGCCGCCAACTTGACCTGGCACTAATCTTTGTCAGTCTGGTACTGGCGATCTCCGGGATCGGTTGCCGTACGGCGGCCCAGCGCGATGCCGAGAATCTAGCGCGCGATGATGCCGCGGCCAGGTCTGAACTCCAACGAATGAAAGCTACGCTTTTACAGGGACAGAATATTGCGCCCGACGACCTTACCCGACTTAAAAAATTGCACGAGAAGTATCCGGCGGCGGCCGACGTTCGGCAGGTTTTGCAGCAGGCGCTGCAATTGCGGCGGGATTGGGAGGGGCTCGCCCAACTATTACAGGAGATCCCGGCCGACGAACGAACGCGTCCGGACCAGGAAAGCCTGGGTAAGGTCTATCTGAAATTAGGGCGTTTCGCTGAGGCCGCAAAGATCCTTGGACCATTAGCAAACGCGGCGCCGGCCGAAGTTGAACTTAATAGTTTGGCGGGACAAGCCTGGTTCTACACGGGCGACCATGACCGCGCGGCGGTTGCGTTGGATCGGGTTTGGACGGGGATCTTGTCGGCAAAGTTGTTGGATGCGGTGGTGACGCGGGGACTGATCTTTTTCTATCGCGGTGAAAACCCGCGGGCGGTCGAAACTATTCAGATTGCCTTGGAGATGGACGCTGATTCAGTGGCGGCAAACAACGCGATCGCGCGCGTGTATGCCGCGATGGGCGACCAGCAGCAAGCGCTGATCCATCAACAACGTGCCGAGCAAGGACACGCCCGGCAAACCGCGCAAGAGGCACAGTCCATGCGTTTGGTTGGTTTGAGCTACGATTTGAAAGCGGCCTTCGACGAACGGCGCTTTAGCGATTGCATCCGAATCTCTCAAGAGATGCTGCCGATGACGGAACTGCACCAGCAGGCACTGATCTACCAATACCAGGCTCAATGTTATCAAGGAATGGGTCAAACGGACGCCGCGCAGCGGGCGCAAGCCGAAGCGGCCAAGTCGCGTTAAATGTCGGTTCGACATATCAATTGATCACGACTGACAGGCCAAGTTTGATCTCCAGGAAACCCGACCATAATCATAATTTTATGCGAAAAATTGCTATCTTTCTGTTGGTTAGCGCACTCCTGCTAAGTCTGAATTGCGCTCCCAAACCAACCGTGCCGACTAGCGGCAATGTTAGTACAAAACTTCGATTTGACGACGGCACTGCCAGAAGTGGAATTAATTTTCGACATGTTCCCACCCGCACCGCGGAAAAGTGGATGCCGCAGATCATGGGCAGCGGTGTGGGGATCATTGATGTCAATCGCGACGGCGCACCTGACGTTGTTTTGGTGAACAGTGGCGCGATGCGCGCCACCGAACGTTCGGTGGATGCGCGAACGCGACTCTATGTGAACGATGGCCACGGCAATTTTACCGATGACACGGATAAGTGGAAACTGCCCAGTGCCGGCTACGGAATGGGGGTGGCTGTGGGTGACTTTGATAACGACGGTTGGCCGGATCTGTTCCTGACGACCTACGACGGTAAGGACCTACTGTTGCGAAATACGGGGACCGAATTCACGGATGTGACTGCCAAAGCCGGCGTGCAGAGCGACGGCAAATGGAGCACTAGCGCCGGATTTTTTGACCTGGAGAACGACGGCGATCTAGATCTCTTTCTGGTCCGTTATATCGATTACTCGCCCGAGAATGCGGTTAAGACTTATCGCAACGGCGTGCCGACGTACTCGACGCCGATACTTTACCAACCGGTGCCGGACCGCCTGTTCCGTAACAATGGCAACGGTACCTTTACCGACGTCAGCCAAACTGCCGGACTGTCCGCGGCCGCGCGCAAAGGCCTGGCCTTGGCCTTGGGGGATATTGACCTAGACGGGGACACCGACATTTACGTCGCGAACGACACTAATCCGAATCAACTGTGGCTGAATGACGGAAAAGGCGGTCTGCGTGATGTTGCGGCACTAAGCGGCGTCGCCTACAGCGAGGCCGGCGCCGAAGAGGGAAGTATGGGCGCGGATTTTTCCGACTACGATGGGAATGGTCTGCTGGACATCATTTGTGCTAATTTTCAGACCGAGACCACCGCGCTTTACCAACAAGATCAACCGTTGTTGTTCCGCGAGGTTTCCGATGCGGTGGGTATCGGTGAAGCCGCGCGGGGGCGGCTGAAATTCGGCATCGACTTTTTTGATGCGGACAATGATGGGGACGAAGACCTGCTAGTGGCTAACGGCCACATTGAGGACAACATCGAGCAGAACTCTAGCACGGTCACCTTCGCTCAACTAAATTCGCTCTACGAGAATCTGGGGAACGGCAAATTCAGTGATGTCAGCGCGGTTGCCGGGCGGGCGCTGGCGGACCAGCAGGTAAGTAGGAGCCTGGTCACGGCCGACCTTGATGGCGACGGCGATCTGGATTTCATCGTCACCAACAACGGCGGCACCGCCCAGGTAGGGATCAACTCCACCGAAGAGAAGAATGGCTTTGTCATTCTTTGGCTTGAGGGTGGGAATGCGAACCGAAGCGCCATTGGAGCGCGTGTCCTAGCGAAGGTCGGGGGCCGCACCATTCAACGCCAGGTGATGGGCGCGCAGAGCTATTTGTCGGTTAGCGATCTACGTTTACATTTTGGTCTGGGCAGCGCATTTAAGATCGATGAACTTACAGTCTATTGGCCCGGCGGTGAAACCCAGGTGTTTCGTGATCTGGGCGGCGGATCGTTTTATCATCTGGTACAAGGTCGCGACCCGGTGAAATTCATCCCGGGTGCGGTGGTGATCGCGCCTTAGCCCAAGTTCGTAGCCACGCCTTAAGGCGGGCGTTTGTCCTTTGTCCGAATAGCGACGGGTTTCTCCTCCGATGCCAACAAGAAAAGAACCCGTCACTACCGTTTCCGGTTCTGACAAGGAGATTCCGGCTGAAGCCGGGGCTACGAGCGCGGGCCCGAATTCGTAAACAGAACGGCGAGGGCGGAAACTCCGCCCTCGCCGTTTTGGTTAAAGGTTTGCTTCGCTCCGCAGATTAGTGCGAGTTGAAGTGGGCCACCGGAAAGTCACCGTTCTGACCCCATTCGTAACTACTTTGAACGCTGTCACTTGACCGGATAAAGTAGAAGAAATTCTGGGTCGGGTCAGCGTTCGGACGCCAAACCGCGAGATCCGTCCGTCCGTCACCGTCGTAGTCGCCCTGCGTCTGGAGATCGGTCGCGGAGTTACCCCAGAAAGTTGAAGTAAATGTTCCGTCGGTGCTCTTACGGACGTTCCACAGGATCAGACCACCGGAACCACGGGTCGTGGCAATGTCGGTCTTACAATCGTCATCATAGTAACCCGGAACTATTGTATCCGTTGGAGTACCAAAGACGGTGGTAAACGTACCACCACCGCTCAGCTTCTCGAAGAATCCGGCCTGACCACCACCGGCATTACGCTGAACAACATAATCGAACTTGTTGTCGCCGTCGTAATCGCCCGGTGCAGGGAAGTCGCCGTTTTGGCCCCATTCGGCGCCCAACGTGATAACACCAGTCAAACTGGAACGGTACCACCAGAAACTATGATCTCCGGTCGCCGCGCCCGCACGATAGATCGCGGGGTCCGACTTGCCATCACCATCATAATCACCTACCACGGTCGGATCATCACCCGTTTGACCGAACTGATCCGAACGGAATGTATTGGTGCCACTTTGCAAAATATAGAAATATGCATTGAACGGAGCGCCGGGACGCCACACCGCAATATCCGTCTTGCCGTCACCGTCGAAATCATTGGGCACAAATCTGTCCGTTGCAATGCCCCAGCCCGTCGCTAGACTGGTGCCGGCGCCGCCATTGAGTTGATTGAACCAAGTGACTTGACCGCTCGGGCCACCGCCAGTATTACGCACGACGCTAAAGTCAGACCGGCCATTGCCGTCATAGTCAACCGGACGACGGGCCGTTGTGCAAGACGCTGGTCCGGCCGTGGTGATCGTCAAACTAGAGGCCGTAACCGAACCGGTATCGCCGCCGCCGCCGTCTCGTATGGTCAACGTCCACGTACCATTCGCGGCCGCCGCAGTCACGCCGGAAAAAGCCGTGTTCAAACTGGTAACCGGGGCCGGGGACGTAGCTTGCGGACCCGCAGCCGTCGTGCGATAGCTGCCCACCGGAATCGTGGTGCCAGCCGCAGCCGTCCAAATGTTCGTGCCGGTCGCGGTGTCGGTAAACGTATATGCACCAACTAAGTCAGACGAAGCACCAAAGCTGGTGGCCGTAAGTGCGCCGACGCGACTGTGGATCACATGGCTCGGGCCCGCACCCGGCGCCTTCAGTACGACGTCAAGATCGCCGATCCAACTGTGGGTGGCCGTATAACTAAGATCCACCGTGGCCACATTAGTACCGGTTAGACCAGAAACGACATAACTAACAACCAACGGTGTACCGTAAACCGGAGGCGTTCCACCCGGGCTGTCGGGAATCGCGCCAACGCCGGTGCCGGGGAAAGTGGCGGCGGTAGTTTCGGGAACCAATTGGTCCGCTTTGTCGGCGTCCTGAGCACTAGCCACTGTCGGGGTGCGGACCAATGTGCTGCTCAACAGCGCCATCGCCAACACAATGGCCATATAGCCAAGTAGTGGCTTAGCCCAGCGACTTAATGTCGAATACGAAAATCTTTGCATGTTGTCTCCTTCTGTCAGTTGGTACCGCGATTGCGCCGGCTTGTTCCATAAATGAATCCCCGCTTAAGGGGCGGGGGAAATGGCTAGCCACGGAATGCGGTTCGTACACAGTATTCATTAGTAAGCCCCATACCTGATCAGGCGCGCAGACACTATAGAACTAAATACACTCCGAACCCAATTCATCCGTATTTTTGGCCTGAAACTTAAGTACACTTAATAAACGGACCATATTCCGGTGGAACCAAAATGTCAACCTGTTATGAAGTCCGTGGATGGCACAAAAGCAAAGGCGAGGGCGGATATTCCGCCCTCGCCTTTCTGGTTAAAGGGTTACTTCTCGTCGCGGGTTAGTGCGAGTTAAAGTTGGCCACCGG
>JBDSEC010000624.1:0-2738 GCA_039920205.1 Pyrinomonadaceae bacterium | reverse complement strand
AAGTTCGAAATCACTGGCACGCACGTTGGAAGACCACGTCCCGTTAAAAATCCAGGAAAACATCGCGACACGTTCTGTCAGGACGACAGCGGTTTGAATGGCGGAAGAACCGCTGAACCGAATTTGGACGCCTCAAAACCGTGCATGTTCGTGCAGGTAACGGACTCGGATAATCTTGTGTAGCGTCGATCAGCCTGTAGTCCGAGGTTTAATTGTGATTGTTGATTTAGGTCGTCAGCGGGCGAGGAAAACTAGATTACATGTCCCCATCCCGATGGATCTTGGGTCAAACTCGTCAGCGGAGCGAAAGTGAGAAGACGGCCGTGATTCCTATACCCCCGCAGATGTTTGAAAACGCTGCCCGTCGCGACTAGCCGGCCCAGGTTGAATTAACCCGCGAGATCGTGGCGCGTGGTGTTCGCGATGTGGTGGCCGAAGTCATGGGTCATTTGGGCGATGGAAAGCCGCCGGCCCATTGCATTAAGATCTTGTACGAGGTTGGCGGACGGTCGCTCAAATTGGTTGCGCCGTTCGCGTTGAGTCGCAAGAACGATCGAATGGTGCCGGGCGCGAAGGCGGCGTTGGGCAGCATCGCTGAATTGCCGGGCGAACCGCTCTATGCCAATTTGGATAAACCGTCCCTGGCCCTGGCCTTGGGATCGGTGCCGTTGGTCACGGGTCGCCACCGGTTCTGATCACTTTCTGTCGAGGACTTGGACAGTGGTTTGTCGGTGGTGAAACGCAGGTGGCGTGCAATTTGATTGTGCGTACTTAAGTCGCGCCCGAGCCGGGTAGCGCCATTTCGGAACGCGAACGCAAATCGACCGATCCCGAAGCTGCGCAAAATCCTTGCATCTGGCAACGTTCTTAAAGTGCTTTCAGTGCCCAAAAGCCAACCCTGGCAATGGTTTCTCGGCTATAACTAACCCGCACTCTTGATTGCATCGAAACAAAAGCAGATTTGTTGATCCCGCCCGATTGATCGCTTTCTCACGAGTCCCCGATGCGTAATTATTCTCACGCGGGTGGGGAAAACACCCACAATATCGCCGTTTGAAATTCACTCGATCATCGGCCGACCCTACACCCGAATTTGTACTTTCACTCAGTTTTTCCGCAAAACCTGTCTATGAACAACGCGTGGGGGTGGCCCGCGGTCCTTTGGCACGGGGATTGAACTAGCGAAGGTGAAGCTAATCCTTGCGGGCGGGATATAACCGGAAAACTTATGGGACAACACGACGTTTTCGAAGAGGTCGACGAGCTGCAACAGCGCCGTTATATGAAGGCACTGCTGGATGACCTGCGCGCGTTGGAGCGCATGATCGAAATGGGCCTGGTTGAAACCGGCGTCTCCCGAATCGGCGCGGAACAGGAACTGTTCCTGGTCGATCGCGATCTGAGCCCGGCGCCGGTCGCGGAACAGGTGCTGGCCCATTGCCAGGAGCCGCGTCTGACCACCGAGATCGGGCGCTTCAATCTGGAGGCCAACTTGACGCCTCAACTCTGGGGCGGTGATTGCCTGTCCGTTATGCACCGGGAACTGGATGAAATTATTGATCACGTTCGCGATGGAGCGCACGTAAACAATAGCGAAGTGCTGTTGGCCGGCATTCTTCCCACCCTGCAGCGATCCGATCTGACCTTGGCGAATATTTCACCCTGCTCGCGATATTTCGAGTTGAACCGCGCCGTAAGTAAGCTTCGCGGCGGCGCCTTTTCCATTCACATCAAGGGCATCGATGAACTGCAGATGTCGCACGACAACATCATGATGGAGTCGTGCAACACCAGTTTCCAACTTCACCTGCAAGTCGATCCCGACGAATTCGTGCCGCTTTATAATCTATCTCAGGCGATCACGGCCCCGGTTTTGGCGGCCGCGGTCAATTCCCCACTATTGTTCGGTCAGCGATTGTGGCAAGAAACCCGGTTGGCCCTATTTCAACACTCGGCGGACACGCGTTCAAACGCCATGCTAAATCGCAGCCAACCTACGCGCGTCGGGTTCGGCGACCATTGGCTCAAAGGATCGGTCCTCGAGCTGTTCCGCGAACAGATCGCTCGCTTTCGCGTGATCATGATCAACGAAGCGGACGAAGACCCGCTCGCGGTTTTGGAGCGTGGCGAGATACCGCGCCTTTCCGCGTTGTGCTTGCACAATGGAACCGTTTGGCCGTGGAACCGTGCCTGCTATGGCACCAACGCCGGCCGGCCACATCTGCGCATCGAGAACCGCGCGCTGCCCAGCGGGCCAACCACGATCGACGAGATGGCCAACGCGGCATTCTATTTCGGCTTGATGTCGGGGTTGCCTACCGAATACGGCGAGGTCAGCCAGCGGCTGGAATTCGCCGATGCCAAGGCCAACTTTTTCGCCGCCGCGCGGCACGGTTTGAACGCGCAATTCACCTGGCTGGACAATCGAACTTACACCGCCACGGCGCTGATCCTTGAACACCTTTTACCTTTGGCCCATATCGGGCTTAAGCAATCCGGCATCGATCCGGCCGACCGGGATCGCTATCTTGGGGTACTGCAGGACCGCGTTGAATGCGGGCAGACCGGCGCACAATGGGCGCTGGGCTCGTTGTCCGCGATGGGTGAGCGCGGAACGCCGGATATAAGAATGCGAACCCTTACTCACAAAATGATGGAACGCCAACAAGAGGGAGAGCCGGCCCACCATTGGCCGCTTATTGAAATGGACGATACCGATGATTGGCGGCGAAGTTATC
>JBDSEC010000623.1:0-7550 GCA_039920205.1 Pyrinomonadaceae bacterium | reverse complement strand
GGAATTCGGCGTATCGTGTTGCCCGCACGGAACGAAGCCGATACCGAGAAGATCCCTGAGGATGTGCGCAAGGACTTGGAGATCATCGGCGTGACCAAGATCGGCGAAGCGTTGGACGCGACCTTGGAAAAATTGGTCTCGAACCCGCCGCCGGAAATGCCGGCACCGTCGGTGCTGCACGAAGGCGGAAATTCGCGAACCGAACCGGAAGCCATGCGGGTAAGGGAAGGATAGTTTCAGATTCCGGTTGTTCCTGGTTGAAAAAAACCGCACCGCATTTATGGCCGGTGCCGTTTTGTTGATTTCGATCGGCGTCGCTTAGGCTTTCGTCAGCCCGACCTTTTCAGAGATCAACGTCCTCACGGTGACAATGTCGGACTCGGACGCAAAAACCCGTTTGGGAACGATATGGCTGAATCGGGTGGTTGTGTATAACAAGAACTCGGTCTCCGTCTCAATTGCTTTGATGTAGGCTTCCCATTTTGTATGGCCCGAATAAAGATCGCTTGATCCAAAGACCCCTTGATTGTCAATAGTGACCTCGGCTTCTGCTTGCAGTGCCGGGGATGAACTCATCTGCCGCGCGACCGACCCATTGATGCCCATAGGTGAAACGAACCGAAGCACCAAATACGTAAATAGTCCAAATCCCACACCGGCTAAAGCGTCGACCAGGACAACGAACGGACTAAGCGTAAACTGGCCGAAAAATTGGAACACTAGCAAGGCGATGAAAACTATCACCCCAAGGATAATGTGATTGTACTTTACGAACCACAATTGTTTGGTCATGAATCCCAATGCTTTGGCGTAATCTTCGGTAGTGAATTTCACTCGGACCTTGATCGGTTCAAACATAATGCTCCTTAAATTTGGGAAGTAAGGTTGAGGGGTTCGAAGCTCATTGGTGTGGATCACCCAGAAACCAATTTAACAAATCTGGCTGAGGAAAAGCCACCACTATTTCGAAGCCGCATAGTATTTCTGGGCGCTAAAGAAAAACGCACCGGTTGTTATAGCCGGTGCGTTTTTGGTTTTTGGTTGTTATGAGCCCTAGTGTTCTACGTA
The DNA here is from genome assembly GCA_039920205.1 of Pyrinomonadaceae bacterium. GTDB lineage: Bacteria > Acidobacteriota > Blastocatellia > Pyrinomonadales > Pyrinomonadaceae > JBDSEC01. Next base: position 6,482 of record JBDSEC010000623.1, on the reverse strand, counting down.
CCCGGCCGGGACCGGAACATCGCCTGCCGATCCCCATTTCGCAAATTTGAATCCGCCGGAGCTCTGCAGCATGTACCAGGTGCCATCGCGGAATACCCCGATGTCAGAAATGCCGTCGCCATCGTAATCGGCGTGCGCGGGCCGATCGGTGGCAATGCCAAATTGCGTGGAACGAAATACGCCCGACGGATCTACGGTATCCTGGAAATACCAGGTTCCGTTGCTGGGGCGATAAATAGCAAAGTCGGTTCGTCCGTTGCCGTTGTAATCGGCCGGTACCGGCAGATCACCTGCTTGTCCGAACGAGCGAACATATACTTGGCCCGCGTAATCGCCGGTGGCATACCAGTAACCGGTCGAGGGGCGATATACGGCGAAGTTATTCATTCCCCAACCCTCATAATTTCCCGGTACGGGAATATCTCCGCTGGTGCCCCAATTGGCATAGATCATACTGCCGTACAGACTACTGAGCACGTACCAATCACCGTTGCGAAAAACGGTCAGATCGGCCTGTCCATCTCCATCATAATCGGCCGCCGCGGGGACGTCGCCGTTCGTGCCCCAGGCAATGGCGCGGAAGGTAGAACTGAAACTGTCCAGAATGTACCAATTCCCCGAACGGAAAACGGCGATATCGACCCGGCCGTCCCCGTCATAGTCACCCGGAACGATGCGATCGGTTGCGAGTCCAAATGCCGTGGACGTCATTCCACCATTTGAACTATTTAGTACGTACCATCCCCCGCTAGCGGGGCGAAAAACACTCAGATCGGACTTGCTGTCGCGGTCAAAGTCCGCCGCTTTTGCGTCCGGATAGATCTCGCGATAACGCGTCACCGCGAAATTGTTGAGTTCGAGCGGAAAGCTGCCGGAGGTGACGATGCGGCCGTCGATCTGTAATGCCAGATCGATCGCACCCGGTGCCTTGACCGATGCGATCAATGCGCCTGTCGTATTGAATCGATAGATCCGGTTACTACTTAACACTACTGGTTCGCCATTCGGGCGGATCGCGATCGCGTAACCGCCGCTCAAATTAACGGTCGAACTAAAAGTCGCATCCGGCGTGCCGTCGCTTTGATATCGCCGTAGGTTGTAGGTCAGATTCGCGCCCCGATCGATACCATAAAACCGCCCATCGGATAACAGCGTCACGGGGCCGATCCCATTCGTTATGCTGCCCCCGGAACCAAAGCCCTGATCCACCGTTCCGTTACTGTTGTAGCGGCGGATGAACCCGGTCCCGCTGGTTAGCAACTTACCGTCCGTCTGGACCAGCATATCTTGGGCAAACGCGATATTGGGAACGATGACCATACCGTTTGAACCGAATCCGGTATCTAAGCTTCCGTCCGGGTTCAGCCGGATCAACGTTGGTGATGACTCGATCATTGCCGATCGCGACGCGTTCACCACGATCTTTCCGTCCGCCTGCACATCAACCGAACTGGGCGAGGCAAACTGGCTCGGGATCGTAACCACCGAAAAACCATCGCCGCTAAAAGTGGTATCGGGCGTGCCGTTGGGAAGAAAACGGGCGACCACAAAGGTGCTAGACGTGGTCTGTCCACCGGCGACGATGATCTTACCGCTCGCTGGGTCCAACGCCAGGGTTGCGAAGTTGACATCAATACCCGCGAGTCCGAGTGACGCCACGCCTCCGACCCCAAAGTTGGGATCGAGTTCGCCATTCGCGAGAAATCGAGCCACCGCTAAATTCGGCGTGACCACACCGCTAGCCAGTATCTTGCCATCCGGTTGGATCGCCACCGAATGCGCTTTGCTCGATAAAGCGGGAAGGATCACGCGGCCGCCGGTCGCGAAACTAGAATCGCGCAAACCTACGCCGTAGGTCACCGTTGCCGGTAACAACAACACCGTCAGCAGAACAATAAATCGGATCGGTCGATCGAAAAACTTAGTTCGGAATTTTATGTCGTGGGACATGCGGGGCCTCCTTAGCTAAGCAAGTGCCGTGGGCGAAAACCGGAACATCAAACCAAAGCGGAGAAAAAGCCAATTCGACGAGAATAGAAGCAATTATGGGCGGGATAATATCAACAAAATGATCAAGGGGGCAACACCACTGGACCATTGTTCATTGATCACGGCTTGCTCAGTTTGCCGTAAATCCGGGCGACAAGGGCACGTCACCCGCCTGCCCCCATTGGACCACCTTCAAAGTGTTGTTACCGCTTTGCGCAATGTACCAACTGCCATCACGGAAGATGGCGACGTCGGTTAGCTGGTCGCTATCGTAATCGGCTGGCACCGGGCGGTCGCTCGAGATCCCAAATTGGACGGCACGGACGGACCCGTCAAAGCTGTTACGGATATACCAGACGCCATTAGACGGTCTAAAGACGGCCAGATCGGTGCGGCCGTCACCGTCATAATCGCCCGGGACGGGCCGATCTGTTCCAAGCCCAAATTGTTCGGCCTGCATGCTGCCGTCCGTACTGCGCAAGATATACCAGACACCGGTGCTGGGCCGGAAAACCGCTAAATCATCGATGCCGTCGCGGTCATAATCGCCACGAACCGTTAGGTCGCCTGCCGTGCCCCACGAGCGAACTGGCTTGCTCCAATCGGAGCTTAGCACCATGCGCCAACGACCATTTTCAAAGAGTGTAAAGTCGTCGAAACCGTCGCCGTCATAATCGCCGACGACGGGCCGCTCATCCACGGAACCGGTGAGTGGGATGGCGTAACCGGTCGTAGTTGCGATATACCAGTTTCCATTGCTGGGCCGATACACTCCCACCAATGAAGTAGTTCCCATCGAACCGGGTATGGCCGGGGGGTAATGTCCCGGCGTGGGAATATCACCGGCTAGGCCGAACGCATATTCGTTCTGCGAATAATCATAGCGGATGCTCCATCGTCCATCTGCCGGGCGGAAATAACCGATCAGCCCCGATTCGGCGGCGGCCGATCCGATACTCGTATATCGCCGCATCTTGTCCGTGATGACGATGATCTTGCCATCGGGTTGGGCCAAGGCGGCTTTCAATGGAAACGGAGCAAGCCTGGTATATATCCCGCCCAGCGCCCGTCCATCCCTGCTTACCAACGATATCGAGTTAGCGTCCGGACCACCGGGATTTCCGATGCGGTTGGCATGCAGAATGTTACCGTCCGGCAAGATCGCACCGTGTCCGGCAATCGCCCCGCCAGCGTAAAACAACCCGTTAAGTCGAAATGCAGGATCGAGCGTGCCATCGGAGAGAAATCGGGCAATACTCTCGCCAATACCGAGAATCTTGCCGTCCGGCAATTGTTTTACGAACCTGAGCGTCCCATAGTGGTCACTGTAACCTGATCGATAGTGCCGTAAGAATTCAAGCCTTCCGAGATTGTTGAATTTGGTGATGGCCAGGTCGATCCGGTCTAAGTAGGAAAAGGCCATCAGCCCACCGGCTAGGATGCTTCCATCGGGGGTTATCGAGACCGAGTCTAATGAGCCCTCAGGGGGGCAGGCGCCACACCCCTCGTACCAGGTTAGTACGACACCACCGCGACCAAAAGTGCGGTCCAGAGTTCCGGCTGACGTACAACGGCCGAGTAGCATCGTATAGTAGGTAAACCATTTGCCCTGACCGGCGAAGACGATCTTTCCATCCGGCTGGATCGCCAGGGCATTGATCGAACCGAGCACCGGATCGTTTAGGACCGCGATCCCGACCGCCCCAAAACTCTGATCCAACTTCCCGTTTACGTTAAACCGGACCAGCAGCGACGCGGCGTCGCCGACGTCACAGCCGTACGTATTAATGGCCACGACCACTTTCCCGCCAGGTTCGACCGCTAGAGCTTTCGGATATTCGGCGCATGAAGTCGGGTTGATCGATTCCGCGCCGTCGAGACCAAAGGTTAAGTCGGCCAGACCACTAGCGAGATAACGCCGGATAGTAATGCCCGCCCCATCAGGTAATTTCTCGATGGAGATGATCTTTCCGTCTGGCTGAACGACAAAAAGGTCGCCAGCCACCTCGGCTTCGCCATTTACTCCAAAAGTCGGATCGATCATGGATCCGTGTAACATGCTTGCTGGAACAAACAAGACGATCAAAGCCAAGAAGAGTGCGTGCATTGATGGAAGGCTGCCAACGTTCCGATAAGGGCGGGTTATCATTCTAGGGCTCCAAACTCTGTATGGGCGGACGGCGTGGTGTCAGGCCGCGGCGGTAATGAAACTTGTCGTCAAACGGGCAAAGGACTTTCGAATAATACACCCAATTGAATCGACCTCAAGGGCTCGAAGGCGACGGGGCCACAGACGGACGTTCCCAACTGATAATAGTGCTAATCGAACGCGTTTTCCTGTCAACGGGAGCCATATGCGATGCCGAGGCCGTGTGGTTCAATTAAAACGGGCATGTCGCGTAGTTCAACGTGATGAGCCCGAACGCCGAGGAAAAGACTCAAGGGATGAAATGATTGGCTAGAACTGGGAGCGCGGGCGTCCTCGCCGGCGATGAGCGCAAAGCGCGAAAATACAACGCTCATAGTTGGCTTCGCGCTAAGCACTCGCCGGGCTTACATAGTGCGTGCTTAGTTCGTTGAAAGGATCCGATCCTTGCATTAGCCCTTCGGGCTTCGCCCGCGAGGACGCGCGCGCTCCCAGTTACGCGCGGCCCATACCCCAGCATCGTGATCTTTTTAGACGCGGGCCGGTCTGAAAGTTGTACTGCGCATCGGGCTTTCTGAAAGTGAAAAATTCGTGATCCGCCGTTCAACGCGATGGCCCGATCCTCGCTGTTGTCAACTCTGCGGAAAATCACCAAAAAACGCTTGTGTTAAGATGACCGGAAATTCCGCATTTTATGCCGATGAAAAGATCGACTTTAATCATTTGTTTATCGATGGGCGCAGTTGTCACTTTGGTGCCGACCGCGTGGGCTGCGGGTGACGGCGAGCATCACGGCCTGGATCCGATGGTGCTGGTCGGCGTGGCGGTGATACTGCTGTGCGCCAAATTGGTGGGCGAGGTTTTCGATCGCCTGGGTCAGCCGGCGGTGTTGGGCGAATTGGTTGCGGGAATCGTGATCGGCAATCTGGCGTTGGTCCATTTCCTGGCGTTCGAATCGCTAAAAACCAATGAAGTGATCGCGGCGCTGGCCGAGATCGGCGTGATCATCTTGCTGTTTGAGGTGGGCCTGGAATCCAATCTAAAAGAGATGCGCGCGGTCGGGTTGTCGGCCTTGTTGGTCGCCGTGGTGGGCGTGGTGGTTCCGTTCTTTCTCGGCTGGGGCGTGGCCGCATATTTCCTGCCGGGTGCAGATCGTTGGACCCATATTTTTATCGGGGCGACCTTGTGCGCGACCAGTATCGGCATTACTGCCCGGGTCCTGAAAGATATGGGCCGGTTGGACACGCGCGAGGCGCGCATAATCCTCGGCGCGGCGGTGTTGGACGACGTATTTGCGATGTTGATCCTCGCGGTAGTGTCGGGCGTCATCCGGGCCGCCGCCGCGGGTGGCGTGCTGAGCCTGGCGTCCATCGGAATCATCGCGGCCAAATCATTTGGTTTCTTGATCGGCGCGGTCCTGGTCGGCCAGTTTGTCATCCCGTTGGTCTTTCGCGGGGCCAGCCGCTATGCCAATAATGGCGTGTTACTGGCCTTCGCCGTTGCGTTCTGTTTCCTGTTGGCCTGGGCCGCTTCGTTGGTCGGGTTGGCGCCGATCATTGGTGCGTTCGCCGCCGGCATCGTGCTAGACGAGGTCTATTTCGAGCATCTGCACGACCATACCAAGCACGATCTGTTGGAATTGCTGGCCCCGATCAGCGCGATCTTGGCGCCGATATTTTTTGTTGTGATCGGGATGAAGGTGGACCTGCGCGTCTTCCGCTCGCTCAGCATCATCGCGTTTGGCGCGGCGTTGATCGTCGCCGGAATTATTGGCAAGCAGGTCTGTTCCTTAGTGGTGGTTGAGCGTGGGGTGAATCGTTTCGCGGTTGGGATCGGGATGATCCCGCGCGGCGAGGTTGGTCTGATCTTCGCCGGCATCGGTGCAACGCTTTTGTTGCCCGACGCAGCCGGCGTTTTGTCGCCGGTGATCGGTCCTTCGACTTTCGGTGCGGTGGTGATCATGGTGATGGTCACGACCTTGGTTACGCCGCCGATCTTGAAACGGGTGATGGCGAAACAAAAAGAGTGACCACGAATACTCACGAATAAAAAAGACACGAATCAGAGCTTAATGACGGTGCACCCCGAACGTGAGACCGTTTTTAGATCAACCCACCCGGTTCTCAAAGAAAACAGTTTTCAAATAGGGTTTAATTCGTGTCTTTTCATATTCGTGGAAATTCGTGGTTACTGCCTTATTCGCTTTCGGTATCCTCAAGCTTTTGCACATGTACATCCGGGTCGGACGGAGTCGAGCCGGGCGCGGCGTCTAGGGCCGCGCGCAACGCCCCGCGGCCGACCTGGGCGCGGAATTTTCCGTTAGCGTCGTATAAACGGCGGTACTGCA
>JBDSEC010000622.1:0-19726 GCA_039920205.1 Pyrinomonadaceae bacterium | reverse complement strand
AGCTGGGTCGTCAATTGGCTCGGTTCGCAAGAATTACACCTCCCCATCCCCCAGCGAATCATCGGCAAATCCAGCTCAACACAAGTTTCACCCTCGTATATGCTCGCGGCTTTTGGGGCGGGCGGCGGAACTCCTGCCGGAGCTAGGACAATTCTCTTTTACTCTCTCAACTATAAATATTTCGCCCCTGACGGAGCTATGGATCAACGTGTCGAAACTGCGCTTTGGTTCCGTCGCGTGCACCTAAGGACCGTTCGGGTGCGCCTTAACATACTCCACCAACCGATCAACATACGACGTGAATGACGGACAACGAACCGTCAACAAACTTTCAGATATTTCCGTGTCGTAAGTCTGATCTAGGAAAAAGTACGGAACGGCCGAGCGCGGTAGGCCGGTGATCGGCGGCGAGATGGGCAACATCAACGAATAGTACACGATCGGAGCCGGCACCGTGAACCGCGACCGATGGCCGCCGATCGCATTCGCCAGCGCATCAAACAGCGCTTCCGTCGTTAGCGGTGCGGGGTCTGCCAACTGCACCGTTGCGCCGATCGAACGTTCGTCGCCGGCCAGCGCCATCATCGATTCGATCAGCCAATCGACCGGCACCAGGTTCAGCCTTACCGCGCGGTTCCCTAGGTTGGGTATCGATAGCAGTCGCGGCGACTTCAAAAGGTAGATCATCAGCGGGTACATGCCGTCGTATTTCGCGGTTTCGCCCGTTCGCGAATCGCCGCAAACTATGGCCGGTCGATGGATGGTGATCGGCAACTGCGGGATCAACGCGGCCACCTCGGCTTCGGCCAGGTACTTGGTCTCTTCGTAGTAGTTCCGGAACCCGGCTTCCGGGTCCAGTTCCGTTTCGCGGATCACGCCCTTGCGTTTACCCGCCACGTAACAGGTAGAGACATAGTGATAACGGCGAAGATCCTTCAACGCGCGGGCGAAGGCGTTGACCTGTCGAGTCCCTTCGACATTTACCTTCAACGCAATTTCCCGCGGCACGGCCAGATCGTAGACCGCCGCGAGATGAAAGATAACGTTCGTCTCGGCTACGGCTCGGGCCGAGTCCGCGGCTGACATCCCGAGGTTAGGCAGGGTGATATCGCCTTCGATCAGATGAAAGTGAGAAGTGGCAATCCCCAGCCGCTCAACCAAATCGTTCACCTCGCGCCGGGCGCGATCCCTCAATGCGGGCTGGACCAACAGCAGAAGACGTGAACCCGCGGCGGCCAATTTTTCGATCAACCGCCCGGAGATAAATCCGGGAAAGCCGGTCAGGAACACCGTGTCATCGAAACCCATATGTATATGATAGAGGATTGCCGCAGACCGGGGAATTGTTTTAAGTTCTTTCTTCAGCAGGCCGTTTGGGCCAGGCGGAAAACAAAACTCCCCTCCCTGGCTGAGAGAGGGGAGTTTCAGACGCCGCCGAAAGGCGGAACTCATAACGCGAACTCAGAAGAACCTAGATGACGATCGTCGTACCGTCAAACTTGGTCAACGAAAATCCCGTAAACGGCTCGTTGTAACAGCTCTTCTGATCGCGGAGCATGCTGATGGTGATCGCCTCGCCCAGTTTGATCGATTCGGTGTAATCGGTGCGATAGTGCACCCCGGCGTGGTTGCGGCCGATCGCAACATTCGCCGCCAACTTATTCAATTCGTTCCCGACGGTTAGTGGTGGCCCAGAATACGGTACCAAGTTAGCGCCACTGGCATCCGGCACCACCGGATTCGAGATGACAAACGATTCATCAAAGAAGGCTTTAAGAAAAGTGGTGCAAGCGCCCGCCACCGTCGCATGCCCCGCGCCGTAGGACGGATGCATCGGTGACCCTTCCGGAAACACCATAGGCAGCAGGAACGATCGATGGATTCGTTTTAACCGCGACAATACCGTCGAGTTTAAGATATCCGCATGGATGGGATAGCTGGCAGCACCCGTCAAATGGTTATGGATCCGACCGGCCATGGCTTCCGGTCGTAGGCGGCGATGCACGCCCCACTTCTGGTACCAGATCCCTTTGAGCGCGCGCGTCGAAGGTTCGCAGAGCATGGTGGCGACGTGGGGACCGCCAAACGTTCCGAAGGCGTCCTGCGTCAATAAACTGAGGTAGGGATTGCCCGCATCGAACGTCGCGCCAATGCCGCCGCCGCTGATCGGGTCGGATGGATTTGGCGGTTGCAGTAAGATCAGCATCGCTTGGAAATAGGCCTGGAACAACACATCCACGTGGACCCATTGCGCCAGATCACGTCCATTGCGGACATAACGCGGCACCTGATCAAAAAGCGGTTGGCCAACATTATTGGACCCCCGTTGAATCTCCAACCAGTCGTTGTAGTTCGTTAGGTAATCCACCCCCGGCAAAAGGGTGTACATGCGATTGGAGAACCCGGTCGCGCCAAATGGGACGTTCTTGTAAAGAAACTGCGAAATGTATGGTCCAACCAGATCGCCCGGTGTCAGTCCCCGGAACAGGGTGCCGGGCGTAACCTGACCGCCGATCTTGGGACCGCGAAAATCGGAAAAGTTGGACAGATCGGTACAAGCTTGGGCCACCAAGGGATCGGTGGCGTAATTGGCAAAGGGCACATCGCGCAACACCGCCATCCAATAATTTTCCCCGATCTCGCCCGCCTGCCAGGCGCTGTTAAAGGCCGGTGCTGGCGGAATGGCTAAATGGTGGGAATCGGTACCTTCCATATCAAAGGCCAAGCCCGATTGCGGATTCACCAGTTTGCGTTGCAGCGCCGGACTACCGGCGCCCAAGGGAATGGCTTCGAAATCCGCGGGTACGCCCGTATTCATGGCGTTGACCATAGCGTTGTAGGCGGATACCTCTACTTCGCCCAAATTATTGTGAGGAAGTCCCTTTGAATAACTGCCGATCTTGTTGGCGTACAGCGTTTCATCACTGTTCGGTGTCTGGACGGGCTCGGGCAGGTCACGCTCGGCCAGGGCGGCCGCGACGCGCAAATTGTAGGCCTGCGTCGCACGCGGGCTGATGCTGCCCTCAGGGTCCTGACCCTTCTCCCCGTCCTGGGCCTTGGCCGTGCCGGTGCCCAAGGCTCCCATTAACGGTTCAAAGCCAATTGTTCCAGCCGCGATCGTCGCCGCGGTCGCTGAACCCACGCGGCCAAGAAATTGGCGCCGGCTAGAAGGGGGATTTTTGCTCATGATCTAAGTTCCTTTTTTGGTGAATAAGCTACGTGATCCGACTCACGACTTATAATAAATTGATGGGGTAAAACGCATCGAACTTGATGTTGGCTGCGAGCGAGGCATCGGGCGCGCCCACAACAAGCGTTGCGAATAAGCGCAGATTAAGCGCACTGGGGCGGCCTGTCAAGGTGATTTCGCACGAATTGTCGTCGTCGACCCCCCTTGGGTGTTGGGGCGGTCGCCCGTTATACTTATAGATTGACTTTGTCGCGTAATAATTGGCGGCGCACTGGTCCGTGAGGTTTTCTTAATGTACGAATTTGCGGTGACACCGGCGGTCACGAATTTACGCCGGCGCGGGGTTGAGATCACTGAGGTCGCCGACGGCAGTTTGGCGGCCGAGTTGGAACTTGAGCCGGGTGACCGCATTATCCGTATCAACGGACGTCCAGTGCGGGACTATCTGGATTACCGGTTTCAAACGGGCGGCGAGACGGAACTGCTAATTGAAGTTCGTAAGAAGAGTGGCGAGCCCTGGGAATTAGATATCGAACGTGACGAGGGCGAAGATCTCGGTCTCGGCTTTGAGGCGATCGTTCCCCGTCAATGCGCGAACGAATGTCTGTTCTGCTTTTGCAAAGGCAATCCGGATGACGCGCGTCCCTCGTTGTTCATCCGCGACGAAGATATCCGGTTATCGTTCCTCTACGGCAACTACACTACCTTGACCTCGATCACCGAGGACGAGATGACTCGCATCATCGAGCAGCGTTTGACGCCGCAATATGTGTCCGTACACGCCACGGACCTGGACGTGCGTGCCTATTTGCTGGGCGTTGATAAGAAGCGCGCAAATATTTCCGAAAAGATGCAGCGCATGTTGGACGCCAATATTGAGATCCACGCGCAGGTCGTGCTTTGCCCCACCATTAACGATGGCGAGATATTGCGGAAAACGATCGGCGACCTCGCGGCTCTTTTTCCGGGTGTCAGCAGTGTCGCGATCGTCCCGCTGGGGTTGACCCGATACAACACGGACGAACGGCTGACGGCGGTCACACCGGAATGGTGCCGCGAAGTGGTCAATTTGGTCGGCGGAATACAAAGCGAATTGTACCAACGCCTCGGGGTAACGTTCGCATTTCTGGGTGACGAGATCTATTTGCGCGCCGGACACGAGATCCCGCCGCGCGCCCATTATGGTGAATATCCGCAGATCGAGGACGGGGTCGGGATGGTGCGTTCATTCCGCAACGATTTTGACAATCTTCGGCGCCGGTTGCGCCGGCGCAAGTCGGGAGTTCGCCCGGTGCATGGCACCATCATGACTGGCGAGCTGTTCGCTCCCGTAATGTCTGCCGAGATCAAGCGCCTAAATACCGATCATGGGACGCGGCTAACGGTGTTGCCGGTGGAAAATTTATACTTCGGTGGTGACGTGCAGGTGGCGGGGTTGTTGTGCGGCGGCGATATGACCGCCGCGCGCGCCGGCATTCAGGGTGATTTCGTGATCATCCCGCACAATACGCTGAAGAGTGATGAACCGATCATGCTGGATGGAATGAAGCTGGACGAGGTCCAGACCGCCTTGGGCGTACCGGTGCACCCGTTCGACTTTGACGGCTTCGCCCGCTTTATCGAACACGGTCAGTAGCTGCCACAAAGCTCTCCGTCTTTGGTTAAGGGTGAGTCAGCCCGTGGTGCCGGCTGCGGCCGTGGGGTGGTGCGTTCTGAAGGAGTTGACGGTAGACAATAGAGCCGCTTGCAAAATTGCGCAAATCTCGATGTTTGGATTTGGGGGTTGCCACTTCTGGGCACCTCTCGATTGTGTGTAACCAAGCTGACTGCGGTGAGGCGGCTCCGCCGCTCTATGTGCGGAAAGGTTCTACCTTTCAATCCAGATAAATAAAAGTGAATTGCGGCTTTGCCGCCGGGGGCGTAGCCCCTGAGAAACACGGAAGGGGGTACTTTCAGGCGAGGCAGAGCCATCGCCGCACATAGAGCGGCGGAGCCGCGGAAAGGCAATTGGAACTTCGCGCCGCCCGCCCTAGTGAGTTGACTCTCTTGCAGATTCGCGTTGTTTTGCAAGAGTCTCAATAGACGGTAGTAAGTAGCTGAAACCCATAGAACACGGATTGATATTCACATTGTTTTATCTAGAGATCTTCTGATGCAACTGGATTTTTCTACTGTCTACTGACTACCGTCTGATGTCTACTTTTCCTGTGATCTCAACATGAAGATCCTTGACGCCGGATGCGGCGCGAACAAATACGCGGGCGCCATCGGTATGGATTCCAATCCGCGCACCGCGGCCGATGTGATCCACGACCTGGGCGTATTCCCTTACCCGTTCCCCGATAATGAATTCGATCTGGTGGTTTCACGTCACGTCGCCGAGCATGTCCCGGATGTAATGTTGTTCATGTCGGAATTGCACCGCATCACCAAACCCGGCGGTGTGATCAAACTGGTGACGCCGCACTATACCAACCCGGATTGGGCCAACGACCTGACCCACCGCAATCACTTCAACTGTTATTCCTTTAACTGTTTCTTTCAGGACCGCCGGCTGTTTCCGTTTTACACCGACGTAGAGTTTCGGCCGCTTCGGGTGCACGTATCGCTGGGTAATTTGTGGCGTGCGCTGGGCCTGCAATGGCTGACGAATGCGGACCAACGATGGGCGTCATTGCGATTCACCCGCAAGTTTTGGGAACACTACTTAAGTAATATTTGCCGGGGTAAGGAATTGCAGTTCGATCTGGAAGTGGTTAAACCTGGCTAATAGGCGGGATGTTTCAATTTACAAAAAAATCGGGCATTGCCTCCATCGGAGGCAATGCCCGTTCAAGTTAGTACAACTGGTTTAGATCAACCTAGAACTCAAAGCGGCCCACAAACTGCATGATGCGGCCCGAGAAGCTGGTGGTTAACCGGCCAAAGGTCGAACTGTTGATGTTCAAGGTGGTGAATTGACCACCCGGAGCAAAGTTCGTGTTGTTCAGGACGTTAAAGGCCTCGGCGCGCATCTGGAACCGCATTCTCTCCGTAATTTGGATGTTCTTGATGATCGAAGCATCCCAATTGAAGTAGAACGGTCCATTGATGAAGCCGCCTTCGATATTGCCCTTGCTGAACGGTCCGTTGTTAAAGAAGACCTGACCCGAGAAAGGGGCCTGGAGCAAATTCGAACCCGTTCCCGCCGTAGTACCGGCGGCGCGCGGACCACAAGTATCCAAATTGATGTTGATCACCGCAGGATCGATGAAATAAACACCGCATTTGGTCCTGAAGACACCAAACAGGTTCTTGATCTCGTCTTTCGTCAGGCTAGTCGTCGCCGACTGACGGCCGGACCGTCCCGAGCGGTTAAAGGTCCCGCGCGGATCGGTGATCGAAAGCGGAGCACCGGTGGACGCACGGATGATGCTGGTCAACTGCCAACCACCGATCAGGCGGTTCGCCCACGGACCAATGTTACCCAACCACTTCTTGCCCTTACCGAACGGCAGCTCATAGATGGCGTTGAAGTTAAAGACATGCGCCGTGTCATAGTCCGCACGGAAATATTCCGCATCGGGATCGTTATTGTCGATCAACGGCTCGAAACGGGTTTGGCCCGTTCCCGGAGCGTCAGTCAACGCCTTCTGGAAGGTGTAATTTGCCTGGAAAGCCAAGCCGTTGGCGAACCGGCGACGGAATTCCGCTTGGAACGAGTTGTAGCGATACTTGGCAAAATTGCCCAACAGATCGACCACACCCGTGTTGGGATTGGGCAGCACCAAAGCGCTCATCGCGCGGGAAGCAGCCGCGTTGGCCGCCGTGGCGATACCGAAACCGGCCAACATGTTGTTGGTAAAGGTTCCGACTTCCCCGTTACGGATGTTGGCGATGATGGTCCCATTGTTCAAGAATCCCAGACTGAATGGGGCCATGTTGAAGATCTGCAAGGGTTGACAACCTGGTGTTGCCGCCGTGCAGTTCGCCGTCGTAGCGCCCGGCAAAAACAGGTTATTGCGTGCGCGATTGAATTCGGCGACGAAGGCCGGCGAATACTGCTGTTGGTTCAAGTCCAAACCACGGACCAAGTTATTGCTCTGTCCATGGACGTAGCGGACCTCGACCGCCGTCTGCCAGCCGATCTCGCGCTCGAAACCGATGTTGAACTCTTTGTTGACTGGAACTTCCATATTGGGATCGATCCCGAAGACCGTTCCAAAGTTATTCGCCAAGTCATTGTTAAAGGTGTAGGGACGCGGAGCAAACGCCGCCGGAGTGGCGATCGCCGGAAGCGCGTTCAAACGGGCATTAAGACCGGCCAGCGTTACCGCCTGGGTCACACCCTGGTTTCCGGCCAACGCGTTATCCGCCGAACGGACGAATTCGTCGTTGACATAGCTCATGCGGAAGCCACCGCGGAAAACCGTCTTGCCGTTGCCGGGGAACAGCATCTTCAGGAAGCTATTTCCGAAATCCGGCGCGTAGGCAAAGCTCAACACCGGCGCGATGTTATTCGTGTCGGTCCCGAAAAAGCGCCCTTCACCGAGGTTGGTTCCAACAAAGTTGTAAGTACCGGCCGGATTCAGAAGCGCCGACCGCGGATCTGCCAAGTTCGGTATGACGGCTTCGATCGCCAAGCCGTTCTCTTCCTTGATCCCGGTGAACAATTCGTAACGCAAACCCAGGTTCAGGGTAAGCCGGCGAGTCGCCCGCCATTGATCCGTAAAATAGAGCGACCAGTGGTCATAAGCCAAGTTGCGATTCGGCGGGAAGTTCGGAACGTAACCCGACGTTTGGCTAGAAGCGTTGAACGTCAAGTTACCACTGCCGACCAATCCACCCAACAGGGCCAACAAGTTGTTGTAGGTTGTGGCTTGAGCTTGGCTGGCGCAATTAACGCCGGTCGCGACAACGCAGCCATTCGTGGCATTAAAGGTCGTTAACGAGACCACCGGCACCGTTCCACCGCCCAAGTTGAAGGTCGGAATGGTCGATTGCGCGAAAGCCGGCGGACCAAACGGGTTGATCCGGAACTGCTGCAATCCACCGCCAAAGCGGAACGAATGCTCGCCCTTGGTCCAAACCGCGTTGTCCTGTACCGAGACGTAATCCGTATAACGGCCTTGCGCCTGGAAGGCCGATTCCGGCGAATTGATCAGCGGCGTGGAAAAGAAAAAGGCAGGCAGGGCCGTGGACCGGCCAAAGATCGGATCGCTCTTTTGCAATCCTCCCCGCACTTCATTAGTAAGGGTCGACCACGGTGACCAACGCCACGACAGCGCCAAGAATTTCGTGTGCGCGTCCTGGAATCCGTCCGGGGTTGCTATGTAGCCCGAGCCCGCGCCGCCCACGCCACCATCGATGTCCGGGCGAAGCAAGAGTTCTTTCTTGTAGCTAAAGACACCGTTGATCGACTGATTCGGGCTAATGTCATAGTCGATTCGGCTGGTGAAAGCTTCCCGATCTTGATTCTGCAATTTCGAGAAGATAAAAGAAGTAGTGTTAAGACCATCACCGCCTTGAGCGTTTCCTGCCGCCGGCAGTAAAGCCAAAACGCGAGCTTGGACCGTCGGGTCAATACCGGCGACGCCGTGACCGAACCCAGCGTTGAACACGTTTACTGTACGCGTGACACCCGAGGCGTCGTTGTAAGTGAACAGTCCACCTTTCGCATTGGGCGTCAGCGTCGTACGCGTGGTCGAAGTCGATTGACGCAGACGGAACCCTTCGTAGGCCGCAAAGAAGAACAGTTTGTTCTTCAAGATCGGTCCGCCGGCCTTGCCGCCGAACTGATTACGATTCAAGAACGGGCGCACCACGCGGGACGCGTTATTGAAATAGTTGTTCGCCGCATAATGCGAGTTGCGGTTATACAGATATACAGCGCCGTGGAAATCATTTGAACCACGCGGAGTAACCAACTGCACTTGCGATGCACCGTATCCCGATTCCGCCCCGGCATTCTGCGTCACAATGGTGAACTCACCCGTGTCGTCCACATTCGGACGATCAGGCAGAAAATCCACTGCGTTGGCGCGAATGAAGTTGTCCTGTACGTTCAGACCATCACGTGTGATGTTGGTAAAGGACGAACGGGTTCCGTTGATGACGGTGTTCTGGTTGCTGTTCGACGAGGTACCCGCCTGCAACAAAACCAAGGACAGCGGGTTGCGGCCATTCAGCGGCAACTCGACGATCTGGCGCGACGTAACTGTCGTGCTCAGTTCACCGTTGGAAGCATTGACCAGATCGGCGCCGCCGACCACAGTTACATTTTCGGTGATCGCGCCGACTTCCAAAGCCGGATTCAGCGTGAAAGTTCGGCTGACGTCGATCTTGACATCGGTCGCGGTATAGGTCTTGTGACCCGGGGCGCTGACCGTGACGGTGTATTCGCCAACTTCCAACTGCGATAGGCTGAACGTGCCTTCACCGCTGGTCGTGAGCGTTCGTTCGCGGCCGGTCTGGTTATCTTTAACCACGACGGTCGCGCCCGGAATAACGCCGCTGGCATCGGAAACCGTGCCAGTTAAGCTACCCGTATTTGACTGTGCCATCGCCGTAAACGCCATCAAGCACGTTACCAACGCTAGCAGTACAAATCTTTGCATGGTGGACTCCTTCGTACAAATATTTTGAATTGCCGGTCTGCGCTTCCCAAGTAGGTGGCCGCGTTTTCGAAATTCAATTCAGGACTTAAGTTAACTAAAGTATGTAGCGCCAGTGCGCACTGAGAGGTAATTGCTGTTTCGAACGAAATAATGGATGCAAAAACTGTTCCGTTACCTTCCCTCACCGGAAACCCCTATAACTGCAATTGTTTAACTAGGGACGAGACACCAGGTTTCAGCCGTTTAGCACGAATTTTTGGATTGTCGTCTAATTTTTCGTACGCTGGGTGACATTACGTAAGTAGCGACTTGGGACGAACGGAAAATTTAGGCTTAACGATCGCGAACCTTGACCGTGGTGTTACCATAGCCGGGCATTAAGGTTTTGCCCGGCGAGAACTTTCGATCCGGCCAAATGACTGATCGCGGTTTCAGGCATCTAATTGCTCTGGCGATATCACCTTCGTACCTCTAGGAGAAAAACATGACTCATTGCTTTCGCTGGTTGCTACTGTTTCTGATCTTTGGAATCGGCATATTGATCGTTCCGGGTCAAGCTCCATCACCCGCCACCAAGAGCGAGCCGACAAAGAACAAGCACCTTAAGTTTAAATACGATAAATCGAAAGACACGACCACGGTGAAGTTAGATTCCATGGTGCTCGCGGACCTGGACCGCCAACGCAAACAGCGGGGCAACATACCTCCCTATGTGTTGAACATTGAAATGACCTTCAGTTATCCCGGCAAGACCGTCGTCAAACCCGTTGAGAGCTTTGACATCCTCTTTCGTGCGTCCGCGTCGAACTTCATATTTTTGAAGGGGCAGCAGATCGTGGTGGCGCTCGATCAGGGAACCGATCAAGGCAGAGCATTGGATCTCGGAATGACGGGCTATAAATCAACGACGGAGTTTAACAGTGTCTATGCCGAATTGATGAAGATAACCGTAACCTCGGCGGCGCTAGAAAAGATCGTCAAGGCTAACCAGGTTGATTTCTATCTCGGCCCGGATGGTTTTGGCATAACCGAAAAGCAAATGCAGGACCTGCGCGATCTGTATGCGGCCATGAATCCTTGAGGACGGCCGGCTGAAAACGGCCGCCCAATTATAGGTTCAAGTTAGGGCAACATCTTGCTGCCAAAGTCGCGCAGATCTTGGATCTGTTCGTTCTTAAGTTGATACACGACCGGACCCACATAGATCTCCACTTTTTTTGCCTTGGTCATTTTATCCAATGCCGTGAAGGGGATCGTCAGGTTCATGAACTCTTCATACACACTGTTGAACTGCACCGAGGATTTGTAATTCGAAAAGCCGAGGTCGATCGCGCGACCTTGCTCGGTACCCTGATCTAGCGCCAAGACTATTTGTTGTGGCTTCAAAAATAAGTACGCGCCCGCAGTTACGTGAAAGCGCAACTCCAGTTCCGCGATCTGTGCGGTTACGGCTTGCCCCGGATACGAAAACGACGCCTCGACATCCATCTGATGCGAAGCTACCGCAGTGACGGTTTTGCGTTCATCGCCCAAACCGGTCAACGGCATCGCTTTTAGCTTGACCATCGTACGATCTTTACCTTTGTCGAATTTCGAGCTGATGTGTTTATTGGTATTCGGCTTGGCGGTTTCCGTGCCCTGACCGCACGCAAAAGCGGATGCGAAACCGACCAACGCGAGGAGGGAAAAGATGCGAAATATGGGGTTCATAACAATCTCCTAAACGGATTGAAGGTCGAACGGGACGGAACAGCGCTCTTCGATTCGGTCTACGGTTCGAGCAATTATCAGGAATTCGATGCAGAAGTTTAGCACGACGACGCCACTTATTTCTGGAAGCGGCACACTTGCGCCGGGGCTGCGCGCAAAACCGGCACGTCCAATCGTTTACCAACACCTGGCTTCGTGTTAGATTTTGACGTTCGCTGTACTTAGAGGGGCTTATTCCATTTTGGTCTCAGTTCCCCACGATTGAAACCCGGCCTAGTCTAGGTGATCGAGGCTAACGAGGGGAACGGACCGCGCAAATTGACGCCATGATCGAAGCCAATCAACTTCCACTACAACCCTTGGGCGCGGGGGACCTGATCGACCGTGCGGTCCGGTTGTATCGCCGTAATTTCTGGCCGTTGATCCGCATCGCCTCGCCACCGGTGATCATTAACGCCGCGGGTTCGGTTTTGTGGTCCATTGGCTGGCGCGAATTGACCGTGACCGGCAGCGACGCCTTTATGGCCTTGTACATATTAATGCTGGTCCTAGGCGGAATTCTTTTCATCGTCGGGCTGTTGATGAACATGGTCGTCATGGGCGGAGCCTCGCGTAATTTAGTTTCGCACATATTGTTGGGCGAACCGGTTACGGCGCGCGCGACCTACCGTAATGTAAGGAGCCGATTCTGGGGACTGCTCGCTTCCTCGGTCCTAGTGGCGATCATTCTCGGCATCGCTCTATTCATTGTGGGCGCCGTTTGGATCACCGTATTGGGTTTTGTGATGATGGGCGTCGGCATGCTGATGATGGCCGATCTGCCCTGGCTTTCCGCGGTCTTGGGAACCGTCCTTTTTTGCGCCGTTACCTTTGGCGCCCTGTGGCTCTTTATTCTCGGCGCTGGGCGTTTTGCCTATGTGCCGCAGGTCTTGATGGTCGAAGGGAAAGATGTCTTTTCCTCGATCGGACGCAGCGCGTCGCTGGCCAGCGGCAATGTAAAGCGTTTGATGGCAATGGTCTTCTTTACCAGCGTCGCGACCTATTCGGCGCTGATGATCTTGATCGTGCCACTGGGGTTTGTCGGTTGGCTGAATGGCATTGACCCTTTGACCCTGCAAGGCGCGACGGCGCCGATGTGGTACTCGCTGGGTTACCAGGTTTTGGGTCAGATCAGTCAGATCGTGTTGGCGCCGATCTGGATGCTGGGGCTTTCGCTGCTTTATATCGACGAACGCGTTCGGCACGAAGGTTACGATGTCGAGCTATTGGCCGCGCAACGACTAGGTGATGCGCCCCGGGTGCCGGGCGCGGAATTCAATCCGTTGGTTCCCGCGCTGTTTCGCGAAGCGGACCCGCGGACGGCCGAACCACTGCGCGGGGTGCGGCCACCGCAAAGGGTGCCACCCAATTCAACCCTTGGTTTGGGTTAACTTTTTCAGCAACGATGCAGGTGAATTCACCTAAACTCCAGCTTCCCGGAAACTTCGTCACCCGCGCCTTGGGCGTAGCGGCCGTATTGTTTCTTTGTGTCGCTAGCGCCGCGGCGGTTCCGTTGCAACGGTATCGCCAACATTTGCACGAGGCCGAGGTCGGATTAACCGCCTTGCTCAGTAGTGACCAGGAAACCGCCGCGGAACGCGCAACACAATTTACCGAAACCGTTAACGCCATTCGCGAATCGCTTCCGGCCGAACAGACGGTCGAATGGAGCGACGGCTCGATGAAGGTGAATAATGAATGGCTCCACCTCGCACTTGGTCAACTTGAGAGTGTGCCGCCCACTGACCGGCAGCGCACCGTTCGCATCCTGGAGATCACTGAACGCCTGACCGCGCTGGACACCCGGCTGGAAGAGTTCGAAAAGTCGGTCGTGGTCAGCACCATGACCGATGACGAAGCGAAAGCTCGCCTGGCCGAGATCCTGCGGCGCAAGGAATTCGAGCAAACTCCTCAAGAAAAACGCGCCTTTGAGCGGTTGTTGGAACGGGCGCTGAATTGGTTAGGTAAATTGATCCAACGGTTATTTCCCCGCGCGACCCCGCTTTCCGCCGGATCCAGTGGAGTGGTTGGAGTGATCGCCCGGGTACTGGTGATCGGTTTGGCCCTGGGGTTGATCGGTTTTGTCCTTTGGAAATTCCTGCCTCGCTTCATGCGGCGGAGTGGACGCAAGAAAGCTAAAAAGCGGGAGGCCCGCGTTGTCTTGGGCGAAAAGCTCGAAGCCGATCAGACCGCGGCGGATATTTGGTTTGAAGCCGAAGCGTTGGCCCGCAGCGGTAATATCCGCGCCGCGATCCGCAAGGGCTACGTCGCGCTGCTGTGCGAACTGGGCGATCGCCGCGTGGTGGCGTTGGCGGAACATAAGACCAATCGGGATTACTTGCGGGACGTCCACGAAAAGCGCGCCCTGTACGCCGAGATGCGACAGCTCACCAATAGCTTTGAATATCATTGGTACGGCTTTAAACCAGCGACGGAAGCGGATTGGACCGCGTTCCGCTCCGGATATCGATCGGCCCTGGCGAGCGATAGTTAAATTTCGATGCGTCAACGCCTATTCATTTTTGGTGCGATCGCCCTGGTGGTGCTGGCTCTGCTGGCCATCAACGCCGTGTCGTATGTACAGATAAGTCAGCCGATCGACACCGAAGCGAATCCGGACCGTTCGACCTACAACGCCGGTCCGACCGGCACGCGTGCGCTCTACGATTTTTTGCAAGAGAGCGGCCACCGCGTAATGCGTTGGCAAGAGCCGACCTCGGGCCTCGTTGGACTGGCGGGCGCCACGCGTCCGTCGGTCTGGGTGATCGTTGGTTCCATTCGCAAAGAGTTCTCCGCGGAAGAGGTCAGCGATCTGTTGGAGTGGGTCGCGCGCGGCGGGCGTTTGGTGTTGATCGATCGGTATCCGCCGGAAGAGTTGTTGCCGCCCTCAAAAGATTGGCGCTTCGAAGTGCGTCCTGCGACCGCGTTTCCCGGTTCGGACACGGCGAACGACCCCACCTCGCTAACCGCCGGGGTAAAGCCGGCCAAGCCGATGCAACCGACGTTGTTGGTCCATGATGTGGCGAGTGTGCAGACGTCGCGGTTTGCAAGTTCGGTTGCATTTTTCCGGAAGGATGCGGGTAGCACGACCAGCACGGTCGGTACTGACGAGGCCGATCGGGATGCGGAGTATCCGGAGGAAAACGAGGACAAGCTCCCGGCCGGGCCGGTCGTGGTTGACGACGGCCCGCCCTCGTCAACCGTAGCGATCGTCGCGCCCGCACCCGTAGTGCATCTGACGAATAACGGTCTAACCCTTTTGTTGGATTATCCTCACGGCGCCGGCCGCATCGTGGTCTTTACGGATCCCTATTCGGTCGCCAATGCCGGATTGACCGCGGCGGACAATCTGTTGCTTGCGCGGAATCTGGTCTCGGCCAAGGACGGGTTGATCGCCTTTGACGAGTATCACCAGGGCCGCGCCGCTTCGCAGAATCATCTGGCCGCTTATTTCGCGGGAACCCCGGTGTTGCCGATCTTGGCGCAGCTGGCCTTTATTGTGATCGCGGTGATGTGGACCCGATCGCGCCGATTCGCCCACGCGCTGCCGCTGGTCCAACCCGACCGCCGGTCAAAATTGGAATATGTGGCCTCGATGGCCGAGCTGCAACAGCGATCGCGCGCCTACGATCTGGCGATCGAGAATATCTATCTGCGCACGCGGCGGGTGTTGGCACGCTATGCCGGAGTTGACGGCAATTCAACCCGAGCGACCATTGCCGAGCGGATCGCCGCGCGTTCTAAATTGGACCAGCACCAGATCGAGACCGTGATGCGGCAATGCGAGGACGCGATCAACGGTGAGCCGACGAATGCCAAGCAAGCGTTGTCACTGATCGCGCGTTTGCGCGAAATCGAGAACGCCTTAGGCTTGCGGCTACGTCAACGCGAAGTAAAACAGTCCCGTGAACGCTAACGTCCAGCGGCCTCTGTGGAAATGACGCCGAATGTTCTTAACGGGTCTAAACTTTGCATTGCTTGATTGGTGGCAATTGATCTTGCTGGCCGTACTGTTTTTTGTCACCAGCGTCGTAGGCGTAGTCACGGGCAGCAATTCGCTGATCACGGTGCCGGTAATGTTTCAATTCGGCATTGATCCGCGCGTGGCGGTGGCGACCAACATGTTCGGACTAACGTTTCTGTCGGTCGGCGGGACGCTGCCGTTCTTGGGTACCGGCAACATCAGCCGCCGTTATGTTACGCCGCTGCTGTTGGTGACCCTGGCCGGTTCGATCATTGGCGCGCTATTGGTCCTAGTGGTTCCAGCCGCCGCCCTGCCCATGATCGTGTCGATCGCCATGTTAGGGGTGTCAGCCTACATTTTGTTGGCCCGCAACCCCGGGCGCGAACTTGATCCCGAACCGCGCTCGCGGACTAGCGAGGTGGCCGCCTATGTTGCAACGTTTGTCCTGGGGATCTACGGCGGATTTTATAGCGGTGGTTACGTAACGCTCTTAACGGCCGGGCTGGTCGGATTGCTAGGCCTCCGCTTTGTCGAGGCTGTGGCGACCACCAAGGTGATCAATGTCGTTTCTTCGCTTTCGGCTACGCTGATCTTTATGTGGCGTGGGTTGATTGATTACAAGTTGGGCTTGATACTGGGGGTCGTGATGTTTTTTGGCGCGTTTGTAGGCGCCCGCGTCGCATTGAAGCTGAACGAGATCTGGCTGCGCCGGATCTTCGTAGCCACGGTAGTGGTTCTGGCTCTTAAGATAATGATCTTCGATTTTCTGTTGAAAGGAAGCTTGCACTAAAGGCGCGGAACCAGTCCGCGATGGCGAGCCAAATAAATTTGTGTTGACCCACGTCCCGCAGACCGTTGAACATATCCTGACCGAACTGCGCAAGGTCGTCGTCGGCCAAGAAGATCCGATCGAACAGATCTTGGTGGCGATACTGGCCGAGGGCCACGCTCTGATCGAAGGCGTTCCGGGCACGGCCAAGACCCTGATCGTCAAGACCCTGGCGCGCATTCTCGGTGCGGATTTTTCGCGTATCCAGTTCACGCCCGACCTGATGCCATCGGACATCACCGGTACCAACGTATTCAATACGGCAACGTCCGAGTTCGCCTTGAGGCGCGGTCCGATCTTTACCGACATTCTTTTGGCGGACGAGATCAACCGTACCCCGCCGAAAACCCAAGCCGCGCTGTTGGAAGCGATGGAGGAGCGGCAGACCACTATTGATGGCGAGCGTCATCATCTGTCGCCGCTCTTCACGGTGCTGGCCACCGAGAATCCGATCGAATACGAGGGAACTTATCCGCTGCCCGAAGCACAGTTGGACCGGTTCCTGCTCAAGATCATTATCGATTACCCGGCGCGCGACGCCGAGCAGCAGATCGTCGCCAATTGGGACGCCGGATTCAATTCTCGGCGTTTGGAAAATGTTGACATCATCCCGCTGGCCGATGGGGACGCGATCGCCCGTTGCCGCCAGGAGGTACGATCGGCGCGGATGGAACCCGGCGTGCAACATTATGTGGTCGAGGTGGTGCGCGCTACCCGCCGCCATGCTTCGGTGCTATATGGCGCTAGCCCGCGTGCATCCGTCGCGTTGCTGCTTTGCAGTAAGGCCTTGGCGTCATTACGTGGCCGCGAGTTCGCTACTCCCGACGACATTCGTGACGTCGCGCGGCCGGTCTTGCGTCATCGCTTGGCCCTGCGCGCCGAGGCCGAACTGGATGGCGCCACGACCGACGCGATCATCACCGACATTCTGCAGACGGTGCCGGTGCCGAGATAGGGTTGTCGAAATATGCTGCAAAGCCCGAAGAAAACTGCGCTTTGGCTGCTGATAGCCTCCGTTGTCTTCAGCGCCTTGCTGGGTATCTGGGCTATTTTGTCCGGCACGTTTGGTGAACTGCAGGCGCGGGTCCTGCTAACCACCCTGACCATAACCGGCGCTAGCGTGATCGGTTTGGCCTGCGGCGCGTATTGGGAGACCGGAAGGACGCGTTGGCTGCCGCTAATGGGCATCATCCTGTCCATCTTCAGTGCGACGATGATCATCATCGGGATCTGGTTCGAACCAAAGGGCGAGATCCTGTGGAAGATCACAATTTCAGCTTGTTTTTTGGCGGTTGCCACCGGCCATTTTTGTCTGCTGTCCTTGGCCCGATTGGCGCCCCGGTTCAAGTGGGCACTCCCGGCTGCGTTCGTGCTGATCTATTTATTGGCAGCGTTCGGCATTTACATCGTATTCGCCCACGTTGAGGGCGAGTGGCTCTATCGGGCGATCGGGGTAACGGCGATCTTGGTTGGTGCGATCTCGCTGATCGTTCCCATTTTTCATCGGCTGAGTGTTGCTGATATGAAAGCCGACGTGAAGGCCCCCATCCTTTTCGCCAGTATAACTTGCCCACAGTGCGGAAACTCGCAACCCAATTCGCCGGACCCGATCGAGTGCGAGAGCTGTAGGTGCCTTTTCCAAATTACACTACTGCGCAATGTCCACACCATTCAGGTAACGTAAAAACACGTGCGTTTTGTATTCTCCAGATTGTTCTACCTGCTGTTGGCTCTCGGCCTGATCCCGCTGTCGCTCTCGTGGGGGCGTCCGGCGTTGCGCTGGGGCGCGTTCGCGTATGACGCGGTGATCTTGTTGCTGGCCTTCATCGATTATCGGCTCAGCTATCTCCCGCCCAAAGTTAAG
This sequence comes from Pyrinomonadaceae bacterium, assembly GCA_039920205.1. GTDB lineage: Bacteria > Acidobacteriota > Blastocatellia > Pyrinomonadales > Pyrinomonadaceae > JBDSEC01. The sequence goes on along the minus strand of JBDSEC010000622.1, from coordinate 1,534 downwards.
ATCGACCGCAAGTTCGGCGGCCGCTTCGCTGTCGGCGCCGAGAACGATGTTTCCGTGACTGTTCGCAATGCTACCGATCAGACACTGGTCCTTACGATCAAAGACAATTATCCGTCGGCCTTGGAATTGATCGGCGAGCGCGAGGGTACGCTGACGGTCGAAGGGCAATCCACCGCCTCGCTCGTTTATAGATTAAAGCCGCCCAAACGCGGACGTTATGAGTTTAGCCGCATCGCCGTGCGCTTTCTCTCTCGCTTTCGCCTGGTCTGGAAACAGGTCGAAGTCGGGACCGAGACGGCGGTCAAGGTCTACCCCAACATGCGTCGTGCGCGCGAGGCCGAGTTGAAAGCACTCGGGGCACGGTCACTGGTGTCCGCCCATCGCCGTGCGGTTTGGCGGGGCGAAGGTCGCGAATTTGAATCCTTGCGTGATTACGTACGCGGTGACGAGTTGCGCCACATTTCCTGGTCAGCGACCGCCCGGCGCGGCAAATTGGTGACGCGTCAGTATCAGATCGAACGTGACCAGACCATCATGATCGTGCTGGACGCCGGACGTTTAATGACCGGCCGCATCGACAACGAATCTAAGTTCGATTCGGCGGTACACGCGGCGTTGGCGTTGATGTCGGCGGCGGCGCGCGGCGGTGATAACGCGGGTTTGATGGTATTCGGCCGGCGGGTCAAAGCTTACATAGCGCCCAAACGCGGCGCGGAGCATATCGACGCCGCATTGGAAGCACTGCACAACATCGAACCTGAGATGATCGAACCATCGTACGCCCGCGCCTTCGCGCATGTGGCGTCGAATTCGAAGCGGCGCTCGTTGGTGGTGGTGCTGACCGATCTGGTAGATGAAGAAGGTTCGCGTGAACTCTTGTCCGCATTAAAGTTAATGCGCCCGCGGCATCTGCCGTTGATCGTGACCATCGCCGATCGCGACCTGCGTGCGGCGGTACGACATCCACCCGAAAGCGTGCAAGATCTGTTCACTCAATCGGTCGCCGAAGAGATCTTGCATCAACGTGAAGCGGCTCTTCGGCTGGTCGAATCCCAAGGCGGATTGGCATTAGACGTCACCGCGTCAACGTTAGCGCCGCAACTTTTGGAAACCTACATCCGCGTTAAAGAGCGCGGCCTGCTATAACTCGCATGAGCGCACGCAAATACATCGCCCGTGGATTCTTCCTGGTCGCGGCGATCATGGTCATCGCGTCGTTGATCGGTTCGTCCTCGCGCCGCACGGTTGCGTCCGACACCAAAGCGGTCGCCGGTATTCGTTATGGTTACCAGTTGGATTCTTACCGATTTCGCAACCGCATGTTTTTGCGCTTTTGGAATTCGGCGGGTATGCAGCTGGATTTCGATCTGCCTGGCTATTATCCGGACCAGGTACTGGAAGCGCGATGGTTGCCGGGTGAGGGAGCGATCTATTTACGCCTAACCATTATGCGCCGCGAAGATTCGTTGACCACGTCAGCGCCGGTGAAGTTGCTCTACGATTTTCGCAGCGGCGAGATGTTGCTCTCGGCGCC
>JBDSEC010000621.1:0-3012 GCA_039920205.1 Pyrinomonadaceae bacterium | reverse complement strand
GGAATAATCCCAAGAATGCGGATTCCAGAAAGAACGCGAACACCCCTTCCATCGCTAAGGTCGTCGCGATCACGCCGCCCGAGAAGTGCGAGAATTTGGCCCAGTTCGTTCCGAACTGAAACTCCATGGGAATACCGGTGATCACGCCCAGCAGAAAATTGATCCCGAAGATCTTGGCCCAAAAGCGCGCGGCTTTATCATACCGTTCGTCCTTTTTCCACAGCGCCAGCGATTTCAAGATCACGATCAAGGGAGCCAACCCCATGGTCAGCTGCGGGAACAAATAGTGAAACGTGATGGTGAATGCGAAATGTAATCGGTGAATCAGAAGTGCGTCTTCCATGCTTTACCTTTTGTATTGCAGTACCAACGTTGAATTCCTTGATCTCGACCAGGTCCAATTGACGCAGTCTATCATTCCGCGATGATGAAGCGAATGCCGGTTTGCCGATGTGACCGTGGTCACTTTTTCCTAAATATTGGCAAAGGCGCCCGTGGGCCTAAACCAACTGGCGCCCCAACCAAAACCGCTAGCTCGGCAACACGGTCGGAACGTGTTGGACCGGTGCGGTCATTGCCGCTGCCGCGCCGCCCTTTGCGGTGGGTGGCCACTGAACAGTAACTGGGGTCACGTTACCCCTAACGCGACAGTTGGCGGGACCGATCTGAACGCGCACCGTGGCAAATTCTAACCCTTACCCGGGCAATTCGATTTGTCTTTTAGCAAAGTGCGTCCGCGCGAATTGTTCTGCAAATATCGGCGATCGGTCCAGCTGGGCGGGAAAGAGTGGGGAAAGTCTGCCAGTTGAGAAAATTGGTGGGGGAACAAACTCGCAGCCTCCGAAACGAAATCGGCGGCCGATCATCTGAACGGCCGCCGCCTGCAACTGTAAATGGACTACCTACTGCACCGTAAACGGAGTAGAAACTGGAATATCGCCGTTGGTTCCCAGCGTGTTGTTAATATACGTAATGCCATTGTTCGCCCACATTACACCTGTGCTCGGACGCCAGATCGACGGAAGCGAGTTGTTGCTTTCCGCCGAGTAAATACCCGGCGTTGGAATATCGCCCGTTTGACCCCAATGCAACGCAAGCAACGCACTATTAAAACTGCGGAGTATGTACCAATCCCCTGGGCCTGGCCGAAAGACGGCGATGTCGGCCTTGCCGTCACCATCGTAATCCGCGGGAACCGCCTTATCGCCGCTCGTACCCCAGGTCACACCGCTGAACGCCCCGGTGGAACTCATGATCATATACCAGCCACCATCCGAGCCGCGGAATACGGCGACGTCGGTTTTGCCGTCACCGTCAAAATCAGCGGGAACCGGAGCATCGCTACTGATCCCGAACTGGATCCCCAGGAACGAATTGTCCGAACTTCTTAAGATGTACCAACCGCCTTGGCTTGGTCGGTAAACGGCAATATCCGACTTACCGTCACCGTCATAATCGCCCGGGACCGGCTTGTCGCCCGACTGGCCAAATTGCAAACCTGTTTCCACCCCGTCAGTGCTACGTTTGGTGTACCAAGCGCCATTTGAAGGCCGAAAGACGGTGAGATCCGTCTTGCCGTCTCCATCAAAATCGCCGGGCGTGGGTATATCCCCAGTGACACCAAAATGGGTGACCACGGTACTACCGTTGCCGGCAAGCCGATACCAATTTCCATTTGAGGGGCGAAACATGGCGATTTCCGTAATGCCGTCCCCGTCGTAATCAATGGTTCGCGTATCGTTGATCGCGCTACACGATCCCGACCAAACGGTAATTAATCCTTCACGGGTCAAACTTTGATTCGAATAGTCGATCAAGTCAGTTCGCCCATCGCCGTTAAAATCACCCAAAAACATTGGACGAATGTCAGGTTTGGCTATGTCGAAACGGGTCACGCCGCCGACGCCATCGCCCAGCATGATCGAAGATCCGGCATAGGTCGTCGAAGTAATGTCATACCTGAGATAGACATCTTTTTTACCATCGCCATTAAAATCAACCACACTGGCAGCTTCCGGTCTCGTGTTTACGGCAATGACCGTCGGTGTGAAGGCATTCGACCCATTGTTGAGCAACACCGTCATCGTTCCACCCGTCGGGTTAACCCCGACCAGATCGGTTTTGCCATCATTGTTTAGATCGCCGGCCGCACTTATACTGGCCGCACCGACGTCGATCGGGCTCATTATCGTCAAACCGCCAGACCCGTCGTTGAGGTAAAGCCTTACTTTAGCCACCAGGGGTTCGTTCAACGAGTTGTACAAACTTGCCGCGATATCCAGTTTGCCATCGCCGTTGAAATCACCCAGGTGAATACTCTGCAAAGGAAAATTCGGAACTACGTCAAAGTATCCGATCTCGCCGGTAAAAGCACCGGCACCGTTTCCAACTCGTACGGCCGGGTAAAAGAGTCCACCACTGCCCGAAATATAGATCAGGTCGCCTTTTCCATCGCCGCTGATATCGGCGATCATCATGCCAAAAAGCTGGCTAGCGTTGAAAGTACTTTGAAACGCGAAAGCGCCACTTCCATTGTTCATCCAGACGTCAACGATACCGCCGTGAAAAAATAACATCTCGGCTTTTCCATCGCCCGAGAGATCGCCAAAGAGAAAACTGAGACCATCACCCACCGTGTAATCCGTGGACGGGGATAAATATCCGCTGGCGGTGCCCATCATTATGCCCACTTTGCCGTTGCCCTTAGACACCGCCAAGTCCTGTTTACCGTCACCGTTAAAGTCCGCGGCGCCCACCGGATAATAAGTGAACGGTGCCATCAAGGCCTTCGACATGGTAACGCCGGGCTTTAAGCACTGTCCGGCCACCGCTATCGAAGCCATCGCGATCACGGCGAAAACAAGAATTGCCTGGCTGAAGAATCCGATCCGGCGTGGAATATTGAATGAGCAAGGCATGGTAACAACTCCTATTTAATTGGGGGCCACGATCCGTCGCTTGGAACAACTACAATGTTTGACGAAATATTAGTCAATTTCCGGCAAACCGACA
>JBDSEC010000620.1:0-2560 GCA_039920205.1 Pyrinomonadaceae bacterium | reverse complement strand
CCCCGCGAAGCATATCTGCAAATGCGCGCGGGCGCTCCCGTATTATGCGGTAATCTCGCGGATATCTATGTTGGCTTGGCCCAGGCGGCGGGTCTCACGGCGCGAACGGTTAACCTTGGCTTGATGATCCGCGACGAACGCTTTGGCGCCGACACCCATGTAACGACCGAGGTTTGGTTGCCCGAATTTGGCGGCTGGGTGATACAGGATCCCACCTTTAATTGCCACTGGGAAGTCGATGGCAAACCCGCCAGCGCCCTAACGCTTCACCAGGCATTGATGGACCATCGATCGATCGCACGCGGCCCGCGCGAACAGCCGGCCGAAACGGAATTGTTGAATTACTACATTGACCCACGGCTGTTCTTTTCCCACCTTTTTTACGAGTACCGCGTGGGTGGAGAATTGCTTTATTACTTGGACCAGGCGACCGAACCGATCGATCCGCGTGAATCAAATTGGATACAAAGCGACGACGAGGGACTGTTCGAAGGTCTAGAACTTGCACCGACCGAGATCGATCTCGTTCAGGGCGAGATCGCGCCCGGGATCTTCGTACAAATGATCAAGGGGACATTGTATGTTCGTGACCGCCGTCCGCTACGGCGCGGCATACGGGTGCGATCGACCAGAGGCCCGGTTCAAGCGTGTGCTTACGTGCATGGCCGGGCCGAGACTTCGGGCATTTTCGACCGGCCTAATTTTGTTCGTAATGCCTCGTTCCAACGTGCGTCCAGGTCCGAGCAGGTCGCGGACAATTGGAATGTCGAAGGACCGATCGAGGGTTTGACCATCAGCGGCGGACAGGGCGTCGGCGCGGGACCAGGTGGACAACTTTTCCAAACGTTTCGCGTCGAACCGAATCGTTCGTACGTCATGTACGCCCTGGTTAATGTTTTGCGCGGACGGTTAGAGTGGCGCTTAACTGACCTGGTGGGTAGGCACGAATCAAAAGGGCGGTTGGATCCCGGTCGAATCGAAGAGGTGCTATCGGACGCCGTGGTCTCGGACGATTCAGGTCAACTACGCGTCGAATTCACCGTTCCGGACGGCGGCGCCTTTCGTGTTCTAGATGTGATCGTCTGCAAATTGCCGCGCGGTAATGCCGTCCAAAGCGACCTGGTCATTCGGCGTTGAATCACCGAAACCCACGTTCGTAGCAAAAAGAACGGCCGGATCGATCGCCCGATCCGGCCGTTAGATTTCTGAACTAGCGAAGTTCTTACAACGTGAAATTGAAATTAATATATCCGGTAGATCTAACGTTTTGACCATCGACGGTTTTCGGCTTGAACTTCCAGCGCTTGGCCGCATCAACGGCCGCACTGCGCAGAACTTCCGGGCCGCTCGTTCCTTTGGCCTCCACCACATTGCCTTCTTGATCCACCACGACTTCAACTTTCACCATTCCGGTAATGCGCGCGGATTTCGCCATCGAGGGATAACCCGGGGCGACTTTTTTCGTCGCCAGTTCGAAAAGCGAACCTACATTGACCAGATCCGCCGGATCGTTCTTGCTGCGCACGATCGCGGTCTTGACCACGGTCGGCGCCGGCCGGACCGGATTTGAATTGGAAGCAATGGTCGAGTTTGCCGTAACGGCGTCCCGGGCAAGATCCGGATCAATGATCGGCTGTGACCAAGTGCCATTGGTCGGCTGGTTTTGTTTGGCGCGTTCAACTTTTCGCTGTGACGGATCCGTCGCCTTGATCGCCGCCACGCGCGATTCGCCGTCGGTCAATTGCAGACGGGCGATCGAACATTCGTTCTGCCAGCGTCCGCGTTCCTGTTCATTGCGGGCGAGACCACAACGCACCATGGCGGCGTCTTCTAGTAACGCCAGCGCATCAGTGCCGAGGGGATTATCGTCAGCGATGTTTTTCGCCTGAACGATCACCTTTTCCAGGGACGCACGCAGCCGATTAAGATCATTCTCGGCGTCGGACGGAAGATCCCGGTCCGCAACATTAAAGCCAAACTCGCGATAGCGGTTAAGCCGTTCCCGGGTTCCCTTCACTACCTGTCCCGCCAGGGCAAAATAGACCCGGCTGGTGCCTTCGTCGGCGGCGTTTCGCGCGTTGAAGGCCTCGTCCAAAAGCTGAAATGTTCGGCCTTGATCCGATTGTTCCAAATAGATGCTCATCAAAAGCACCCGGGCCAGGTCTCGTACCGAGTTGTCGGTGGTCGAAGTACGGATCGCATCCAACTCGGTCGCGGCGGCATTCAAGTTATGCGCGGCCGCCAATGCACGCGCCCGGTTCAACCTTTGCGGGGCGGACGAGCTATCGGAAACGGATGCCGGCGGAACCGACGGCGTATTTTGTTGTGCTTGGCTGATCGCAGGTTGGCCCATTAGGACCGCACCAGCGAGGAAGGCGCCGGCGCTCAGGAAAAACTTCTTGCCCGGAAATAATTGCCTCATCCAATTCTCCCTTTTAAAAACACGAAAGCGAGCAAAATTCTGCTCGCTTGCAGGACCAAATTTAATGGATGCCCCCATTATGGCCTGCGGGCGGACTTTCAGCAAGCGGAACGGAACCTAGAATTTCTATTTTCAAAA
>JBDSEC010000619.1:0-9776 GCA_039920205.1 Pyrinomonadaceae bacterium | reverse complement strand
TGCTCAAGCGACATCCCTGTGTCACAAATCACCTGCAAAAGGAACAGCGAGGTTAAGATGCCGTCACCCGAGAGGCTCAGTTCCGGAAAGATCAGGTGTCCCGACTGTTCGCCGCCGATGTTCGCACCCGAGCGCAACAAGTTCTCGAGCACATATTTGTCGCCCACGTCGGCGCGGATCAATCTGACACCCTTAGAACGTAGCGCCACCTCTAAACCGATATTACTCATCACCGTGGCGACCACCACGTGACCCTTCAACCGGTCTTTGGACTCTAAATAATTCGCGATGACCCAAAGCGTCGCGTCTCCGTCAACCTTCTCGCCGCGATCATCGACGAAGAGCGAGCGATCCGCGTCTCCATCGAAAGCAATACCCAGATCAGCCGACTCGGCGATCACGCGTTGCTGTAATCCATCCAAGTGTAGCGAACCGCAATCGCGATTGATATTTTGCCCATCAGGGTCCGTGTTGAGCGCAACGACCTCGGCCCCCAACCGCGCGAACAATTGCGGCGCCAGGGCGGACGCCGCGCCATTCGCGCAATCCATTACTAGCTTCAGCCCGGTAAGGTTCAGGCCGGGGAAAACCCCGGCTAAGTGTTCCAAATATTGCTCCGCCAAGTGCGGATCGGTAGTTGATGGATCACCTGACGGTTCCGGTATAGCGGCCTCGACCGCAGCGTTCGCGATGTCGGCCTCGATCTTTTTCTCGGCCGCAGCGTCCAGCTTGCGTCCCGACGGCATAAACACTTTAATGCCGTTATCCTGAAACGGATTGTGCGATGCGCTGATCACTACCCCGGCGTCGAATCCAAGCTTTCCCGTCAAATAGGCTATTCCCGGCGTGGTGATCACGCCCGCAGAAACGATCTCGGCGCCGGCTGCACGCACACCGGCCAGGAAGGAGCCCTCGATCCACACGCCCGATTCCCGCGTATCGCGACCGATCAGCAAGCGCGGTGATTCAACCCCAAGGTGCCGCGTTAATGACGAAGCGATAAGACGCACGGTCGGCGCATCAAGCGGAAAATCCCCGGCCACGCCGCGAATACCATCTGTTCCAAACAATTTAGTCATAAATAGTTCCGCGGAAACCTCTGCGCTCAGTGGGACAACGAAAATTCCGCGGGCTTGGTCGATCTTAATTCAACGCGGCCATTCAGACCGGGTGGTAATACCAATCGCTTGCCGGGTGCCGAGCCGGGCACGATATCTAGCATGATCTGGAGATCGACAGTCCGCAGTGTTTCGATCACCGATCGATCGCCATACACCAACACAGTTGCGGTATTTGGCTGGGCGGCCTTGCCGTCTGGTCCCGCGACCTTAATTCCCGTAAACGTACGCTCGATCCGCTTCTCACCGATGCGCACGGTGACGTTGACCACCGTATCGATCAAAGTCAAGCGCGCGTCCGGCATGGTGACCATTGTTTGGGGAAAATCACGATCAGCTTTTAGACCCTCGATCGATAGGGGTTCGGTTTCGGCTTTCGCGACAGCATTGACCCGGCTGGCGGCTCCGCGGATCATCACCGAACCCGGTTCAGTGGAAACGCTTCGAACCTCAAATCCCGGTGCCGGGTTCCCCACCAATTTGGGCGCCAACTCCAACTGCCGCTCGCGCCGTGGTTCCAGACGGATCGGGATCGACTTGGGTTCTATCAGGTCCAGCCGAATATTATCGGGCAAATTCATTGTCACGTTAGTTCGGTTCAACGGCACTGACCGGTCACCGGGTTGCAAGTTACTAATATCCACCACCGCGACCAATTCGTTCGAATTCAAATGGTCTAGCGCCTGTTTACTTCCGGTGACGGTTACATCGACTTCGCGCGGTTCGCCGGTTATCTCGAGATCACTCGCATACCGAAACGACAACGGAATATGACGCAGCGGTACCGTGGTGGTCGTTCGTTGACCGGCTACGCTGAACCAAAGAAACAGGGTGATGGCCAGGGCCAACAGTTTCAAACCCCAATCCTCGATGAAGATCGCGCGCAGCCATCCGTTCAGCCCGCGCGGTCGCCGGTTGAAGAATATCGGATTGTCTGTACCAAACAATGACATTGATCGGGCTCCCGCCAATTACAAACTGACCGGATTCTCCGTCGTTTCCGTATCCGTGTCGTGCATCGTACCCTTGCGCTCGCGGCGTTTCGGGGCCGAGCCCACGTCTAACACCGCGAAGATCAGCTCGCGCAATTGCGTGGCGTCCAAGGCGCGTTTGATCTGTCCGCGCTGCATATACGAGATCAAACCTGATTCTTCCGACACAACGATCGCGATCGCGTCGGTGTCTTCGGTGATACCGATCGCGGCCCGGTGCCGCGTACCGAGATCGCGCGCCAGCCGCGGATTCAAAGTCAGCGGCAGAAAGCAGGCCGCCGCCGCCATGCGATGCCCTTTTACGATGACCGCGCCGTCGTGCAGCGGACTCGCCGGATTAAAGACCGCGACCAGCAAGTCATAGGTCAACTCGGCATCCAACTTCACCCCGCCATCGATGACGTTCTTCAGCCCGACGCCGCGTTCGACCACGATCAGTGCGCCGGTCTTGGTCGAAGCCAAGGTGGTCGCGGCCAATACGATCTCGTCATAAACACCCTCGCCAAATTGCCCGCGATGCGCGCGCAGAAAAGGATTACGAAATCGATTTCCGAACGCGATCAGGGCTTGGCGGATCTCGGCCTGAAACAACACAATGATCGCGACGCCGATATACAGCAGGCCCCCGCGCAAAACAAATTCCAAAGTGCCGAGTTCGAAAGTAACCGCCAACCAATAGAGCAGTGCGAACGCCGCGATCCCCGCGGCCATCGGCGCGGCCCGGGTTCCCCGCACCAGCTTCAATACTCCGTAAACGATCAAAAAGACCAAGAAAATATCGGCGATGCTGCGCAGATCGAACAGCCGCCCAAGATTATCCAATTGTGGCAGAACCACGCTCATATTTGATCGATAACTAAGTTGAAGGCACCATACCCGGTAGGGGATGGGCCGTCTCTAAAAATATCTTGTCCACCTGGGGCACGGCCTGGCGCACCTGCGTCTCGATCTCCTCGATCGCGTGCGCCACCTGTGCAGTATCCAACTGCGGCTTAAAATTGATGTGTGCATTCAACAAGATATGCTTCGGCGCCAAGTGCATGGTCAACAGCTCGGCGATCGCGTCAACGGCCTGATGATCAAGGATCACCTGGCGAATTTTCGCCAGGTTCTTCGGCGAGGCTGCTTCGCCCAACAGTAACGCACGTGATGACCGGCCCAACACCAACGCAACGATGGCCAGTACGAAACCAATGACGATCGACGACAACCCGTCCCAATAGGCGCCGTCGCCCGGGCCGGTATGATGGTCGGTCAAGTAGATGCCGGCGGCGGCAATAACGATACCCAAAAGGGCGGCCGAGTCTTCAAAAATGACCGTCTTTGCGGTAGGGTCTTTCGATTCCTTCAGGTATTCGCGAAACGTCATCCCTTCATGATGCGCCTCGCGCACCTCTTGATAGATCGCCAAACCGATCGAGATCCCTTCGATCACGAACGAGATCCCCAAGATCCAATAGGCCCAATTCAGATGTTCGGGCGGATGCGGATGGCGGATCTTCACGAAGCCTTCATAAATGGCATAAGTAGAACCGACGCCAAAAATAAAAATGGCCGCAATGAAGGACCAAAAGAACCGCTCCATTCCAAAGCCGAACGGATGCCTTTCCGTTGGCGGACGGTCATAGGTCTTCAAACCCAACAGCAAGAAAATCTGGTTGGTCGTGTCCGCCAGCGAGTGCAGAGATTCCGCCATCATTCCAGACGAACCGGTGACGACCGCGCCCATAAATTTCAGCACCGTAATGATAAAATTCGCCACCAATGCGCCGACCACTGCCAGCATATAAAGTTGATCTCCCCGCCCTGCAAAATAGAATCTCCGTAAGGATTATTTAACAATTTTGTACGTTAGGCAAACAAGGGCAAGTTGCGTCGCGGGGAGGGGTACAACCCGAAGTGAGAATTGGCGGTTGAAGTGTCGATTGCGACAGGTTGCACATTTCACGGCTTGTCTTTTCCTCTGAAGGTTGCGCGGTGCTCAACGTCGGTAATCTGCACCGCGTCCAAAGGAACCCTCAACCTACCAAGGCGCGAACGCTCGGCCGGGAGCGCGGACATCCTTGTCCGCAAGATCGCGCGAGCGATCTAAAGTGGTGCGGGGGCGCGAACGTTGAATCAGCGTTTACGTTAGCTTGCTGTGCAAGCTTGCGGACAAGGATGTCCGCGCTCCCGTCTTTTGGTTGAAGCTCGCGCGAATTGTCTTTTCCTTTGAGCGGAATTCGGCGCCAAAGCATCCGGTACTGACCCGAGCCGGCGAAGAATTCGTATTGAGCGCTTTCTAATCGGCCCGCACCGCTATGATATAGTTAACGGCGTGCGGGCGCCCGATCACGGCGCCGTGCGGTTCCATCATCGATCGCGGAGTTTCCTTTATACATGGGTGTTTGGCGCAATCTTAAGCGTAAATTTGGCTGGGAAAAGATCGAGGCAGAGCGGCATCCTATCAGCGTTTTTCTGCTGGATGATGACAAGCGGCGCCATAAGTGGTTTGCGCAGCGTTTCGCCGGCGATTACCTGGACATCGCCGAAACGGTCGCGGGCGCTAAAGAGTTATTGAGCACCTATTTCTATGACGCGATCTTCCTGGACCACGACCTGCTGCCGGAACATTATCACTCGGCGGAATTTGACGACGAGAACACCGGTTTCGCGATCGCGCTTTGGCTGTCCCAGACACCGGAAGTCCAACGTGCCTCGAGCATATTGGTGCACACGCGCAATGCCGACGGCGCGATCCGCATGGTGGAAAAGCTGCGCAACGCGGGTCGCAACGCTGAATACGTTCCCTTCCCGATGTTGGATCAAAAGATAAAACATTACTGGCCACGTTAAGAAAGATCAGCCGCGGATTAACGCGGATGACGCGGATCTGAATAAGATTTTGATCGTCGAATATTTCACACGAAGTACCCGATCTGGTGGAAAATTTGTTCCTTTTTCCTTTTCTGATCCGCGTCATCCGCGTTAATCTGCGGCTAAATTACTGTATTTATTCGTTTTAGGTTTGTACTGATCATGATTCCGAGCACCCAACCCCAGAAGCGCGGACGCGTTTCGCGAAAGGCCGGCCAGTTCACCGAATCGGTGATCCGCGAGATGACCCGCGAAGCGTTAAAGCACGGCGCGGTCAATTTATCCCAAGGCTTTCCCGATTTTGCCGCCCCCGACGATATAAAGCGCGCCGCGCAGGAAGCCATCGCCGCCGACATAAATCAATACGCCATTACCTGGGGCGCCAAACCGTTCCGCGATGCGATCGCTGCCAAGAGCAAATGGTTTCTGGGCTTGGACGTGGATCCGGAAACCGAGATCACCGTCACCTGCGGCTCGACCGAAGGCATGATCGCCGCGATGATGGCGACCGTCGATCCCGGCGAAGAAGTAGTGCTGTTCGAACCGTTCTACGAAAATTACGGACCGGACGCCATCCTCTCCGATGCGACGCCCCGCTATGTGCCGCTGCGCGGGCCTGATTGGTCATTCGACCGGTCCGAACTACGCGCCGCCTTTAATGAACGCACTAAGGCGATCATCGTCTGTAACCCGAACAACCCGACCGGTAAGGTTTTCACCCGATCGGAGCTGGAGTATATCGCCAGCCTCTGCATCGAGTTCGACGCGCTCTGTTTTACCGACGAGATCTACGAACACATCCTCTACCCGCGCGATGGGGCCGAGATCGCGCATATTTCGCCGGCCCAATTGCCGGGAATGCGTGAGCGCACGGTGATCGTGAATTCGATGTCCAAGACCTATTCGGTCACGGGTTGGCGCGTGGGCTATTGCATCGCACCACCGGACATCACCGGTGCGATCCGCAAGGTACATGACTTTCTAACGGTGGGCGCGGCCGCGCCGTTGCAAGCTGCGGGTGCATACGCCTTGGCCTTGCCGCCGGAGTATTACGCACACCTGCAGAGCGATTACGAAGCGCGCCGCGACAAGTTAGTGCCGGTCTTGGAAGAGTGTGGTTTCGGTGTCTTTCGGCCCGATGGGGCCTATTACGTCATGACCGACATTTCGAATTTCGGTTTCAAGAATGACGTTGAGTTTACGCGTTATTTGATCCAAGAGGTGGGCGTGGCTTGCGTACCGGGTTCGAGTTTCTATCGCCACCCGGAATTGGGTTCACAGCAAGTGAGATTTTGTTTTTGTAAGAAGGACGAAACGTTGAATTTGGCAGCCGAGCGATTAAGCAAGTTGCGATAAGAATTTAGCCACAGAGTTCACCGAGGGCACAGAGAGAAATCAAAAATTTGGTCATTGATTCATTGGGTCATTGTAGTGAACGAAGAATGGTTTCAGTTAACTTCAATACCGGTTGACCAAAACTGAGCTTCCTTCGCGACAATGACCCAATGTCCCAATGACCAAATTCCTCTCTGTGCCCTCCGTGGTCAATTTTCTTTCTTATCTTCCCGCGGAATTCGCCAACGGAAATACCGGTTCGATATCCACCGGGATGTTCGTCATGCGGTTCAGCGCCGCCTGCATGTTAGGACGGATCACGCCGTACTTTTCCCGCAACGCCGCCGCCTTGGCGTACGACCCCTCGGCCTGAAGCGTAAGGATCTCTCCCGTTAACTTCGCTACCGCCGCCTTGATCTTCGCCGGAACGATACTAAACGTCTTGGTCGCCGGATTATATTTGATGGCGCCCTCGTCGGTCAGATAATTGAATTGGATCGCGATGCCGCGACCGTGCGCTTCGGTTATGCCGAACCGGACGGAACGAAATACGCTGGCCAAGTAGGTGGTGTACATCTTGGTTTCCATCCCCTTGTCCAACACGCCTTTGTCAATCAAATATTGCAGTGCCCACAATCCAGTGATGTCGGCCTTGGCTTCTTCAATGGTCGAGTAAGTCTCCTTCAACTGTTGCCGCACGGAAGTGGCCTGGCCGTTGAGCGTGATCTGGTGTGGTCCCAGTCCGTGCATCAATTCATGGCACAGGATGTGGGTAAAGAAGGCTTCGAAAGAAACATTCTTCTGATCGGCGCCCGAAAGCGTCAATTTCGAAAGGGGTACCAGGGTCTGGTTGAACTTCGCCTCCTGGACATTGCGCAACATTACGCGCTTCGAGCCCTTTTCGTTGACTACCTTTTCATCATTGGGCAGATTGAAGGCCGCGGTTTGAACGCCGGAATTGCCTTCGCCCGAACCGAACACTTCATTGACCACGCGGATCGGTGAACCCGGCCCTAACTGCGGATTGCGATACCGCGGTTCGATGGGCAGATGATCCTCAAGTTCTTGCAGGTACTGGCTGAACTTGGTCAGCTTTGCCGACTCGGCTTCGTCTTTCAGTGTGACGTAGGCTTCGAACGCGGCCTTGTACCCGTACATCCCGTCCGAATAAGTCTCGTATGGTCCAATAGTAACCTCGATCGGCGCATCCAGATCCATCCACGCGACGTCACTGTCGTAATAAACATTCGAGATGAAAGCATCCGCACGTTTGGTCAAAAAGTTACGCAGGCTTTCGTTGGTGGTCAACGCCGCCGCTTCGCGCAGCAGTCCCGCCGCGGGTATCAGGAACTCGTGGTATTCCTGACTATAAGGAACGTTGATCAACTTGCCCGCATTATCGCGGCGAATAACGACAAAGAACCCCGTCGCCTTTTCACGTTCAGCCGGTGACAGCGTCGCAACCCAGGCGTCGAATTCGCCTTTGGTCATGTCCGCGGGATAGTAATTCGCCGCTGCGGGCCTTTCCTCGGGAACGCCGCTCAGGAACGCTTTCTGGCCGTCCAACTGCGACCACGGACCGTCATTGATCAAGTAATATTGGTAACGCAGCCGGCCGACGGCACTCTTATCCGCCTTTACTTGGTCCAAACGCGCTTCGTTTCCGCTCCACATTTGGCGCAGAAAGAGCGGGTCCAAATACTTCGCCGCTTCGATGATCTTTTCCAAGGCCCGGCGGTCGCCCGGCGTTAACCGGCGCGCATCACCGGTTACCACGGTCGGCGCAAAGCGTTTGATCTTCGCCACCAATTCCTTGGTCTCGGAATCCGGAGCCTTTTTGGCTTGGCCCAGAGCGGCGATCGGCGCCAACAGACAAAAACAGAGGGCAGAGATAGAGAACTTATTTAAGGTTTTCATAGGGCATTAGTCTCGCGATTCATTTAGTCAATGTTCGCGCGAAACCCGCCAGCACCGAGCGCGCGCAACCGAGCTATTTCTTCGGTGTCACTTTGGGTAGATCGGCCGGGGGTGTCACTTTCAGGTGTCCCCGGTCGTCCTTGTAGACGCGAAAAACCGCTTCGCGTTTTTGTCCGTCGTCCCCCGAGACGGTAAGCGTAAAGGTCTTGTCTTCGCCCTTGCCTTCGATCTTCATCGGAAGATACCCGTTAAGGTCCGGACTGCGATAAGCGGTGTAGTGCTCTTGGTCGTATTTTTCGTATCCGACCACATAGATGCGGTCAAAGTAAGGTTCGTCCAGCGTATGCGGCTGACTAGAACTCGCCTTTTCCAAGATCACCCACGAACCGGGCTTCTCTTCTTTCGCGGCGTCTTTGTCTTTAGGTTGCGAACTCGCATGCGCTTCCGGATCACCGTCCAACCGCTGCCAACCGACAAAATCCCGGCCGGTGCGATAAAAAATAATGTCGGCCGGTACTAACAATTCGACCTGTTTGCCATAGATCCAACCCGACGGGGCCGGCGATACATTTGGCTGCAACCGAACCTTGTACCAAAGTTCGGTGGTCTCTTCCGGCCCTTTTGGTTCTTCGTCGCTGCCCCCGGAGGTCGGCGGCGTCGGACGCGTATTCGGCCGGGTCCCACCCGGTTTTGGATCTTCGCCGGTTTCCTGTGCATCCCCGATCTTGGTCTTGGGCAAACGCTTCCAATCGACAATGTCAAAGGTGGCGCCATTCTCCATCTTCATCAAGACGTTGTCGTTGGTGGTGTAATCCGGCGATAACCGCAGATTCGAGGTATTGCGCAACTGTCCCGTCGCCTGGGTCGGAATGGCTTTGTCTTCATCCGCCAGTTTCCGCGATTGGGCCAACATTTCTTCGGTCAGTAGATTGCGCGCCTCGATCCAGCCTTCCGTCCCCGCATCGTCATGGGCACGCACCCGGAACCACTTTTCCTTAGTGTCGGCGACCGTCTGATCCTGCACTTCGCTGCTTTCCAGGATATCCAAAACGTCACCGCGCGCGACCTCGAGCAGATCGGCCGCGACCACCGCCACGGAACTGCGGATCTGCGCGCGCCGCGCGATCACCACGCCCGTGGTGGTCTTGCTGGCAAGAGTCGAGCAGCTGCTAAAAACCAAGCCGCAACCCAGCGCGGCCGACAAGAACATGCATTTCGTAAGCGTCATCTTGAATTAAATGGCGAAAACCAACCAGCAAAAAGGAATATTCGAATCAAACCAAGGATCCTGATCGCATTGCTAATTATACCCGAATTCGTGAAGGAAATCGCGTTGCGCGCGCGACAATTTAGGTTGTGAGGTAATAACCGTTCGGCCATTTACCTGTTCTACCTGCAATCCAGCCGGCACCGCTAACTTTGCCAGATCGATCGCATCCGAAGACAAGATCAGCTGTTGCACCAGCGCGCCGGAGTTTTTTTCTTTCGCCAGTTCGGCCACGATCGCCGGGCCAGCGGGAACAGCAGTTTGCGCGGCGCCGTGCGCGCGAAACAGGTC
>JBDSEC010000618.1:0-3417 GCA_039920205.1 Pyrinomonadaceae bacterium | reverse complement strand
GGTAAGCTCGGCAATTTTTTTCCTCGCCCAGAGCGTCGCCAGGGCATCGTGCTCGTCGTTCGCGGCCGAGAAGTCCACCGGGATCTCGCGCACCTCTTCGATGCCGGACATCTTCCCGTTCAAACGGATCACGCCTTTGGCGTCACCGGTAAACCGGCCCGAGACGATCACCGGCTGCGACCGAAACAGATCATTGATCCGTTGCGGATAAACATCGGTGACCGGCAGACCGCCCCAATCGATCGTGATGTCGGTCAAGAGCGGATCGCGCACCCGTTCATAAAAGCGCTTTGCCGCACGCTCGCCCTCGGCAACACCGTCAATATAATCAACCTCGCCGCGGCCGTATTGAGACATGCGGTCCAAGAGATGCCGGTTAGGCGCATTGCCGAAACCC
The DNA here is from genome assembly GCA_039920205.1 of Pyrinomonadaceae bacterium. Lineage (GTDB taxonomy): Bacteria > Acidobacteriota > Blastocatellia > Pyrinomonadales > Pyrinomonadaceae > JBDSEC01. The sequence goes on along the minus strand of JBDSEC010000618.1, from coordinate 3,020 downwards.
AACGCGAAGACGCGCGCGTTCTGATGCTTTTGAACTTCGGCGATGATCTCGTCGTCGTTACCCACCTGACCGTCCGTCGCGAAACAAACGATCCGGATGTGGTTCTGCGCATCCGACGGGTCCAACGCGGCGCTAACGGCTTTCATCATTTCGGTACCACCGCCACCCTCGCGTTCCTGCAGGAACTTCTTCGCTTTCGCGATATTCGCAGGCGTCGCCGGAACCGGCCTCGCGAAGAGAATGTGTTCGTCGCCCGAGAACGTGATCAAGTTAAAGGTGTCGGATGGATTCAAATTGTCCATCGCGTAAAGGATCGCCGTCTTGGCCGTATCCAAAGGGAAGCCCATCATCGACCCGGACGTGTCCACCACGAAGACCAATTCCTTGGGCGTGACATCCGCCATGGTCACGCGATCAGGTGGTTGCAGGATCAAGGTGAAATAGCCGCCGCGATCATCGCGGTGGGTCAGGATCGCATCGCTGACCTTCTGTCCGGCGGTGTCGTAACGAAAGACGAAATCCTTGTTGGGGATCACTGCACCGTCTTTCAATCGTACGATCGCGCGGCTGGCATCTTGTCGCTCGACGTCGACCTCGTGCGACTTTGCGAAGAATTCGTTGATCGGAACACCTGCGTCGATGTCTAATTCGATCGACACGTCGTGACCAGCGCGCATCCCGTCCGCAACCACCGGCGAGGTGATGGCCGCCGGCGTGGAATTGCCTGGTGAGGACAGCTGGGGTGAATCACCTTCCAGAATATCGGTTGCATTGTCGTCGGCTGGAGCGGCGGTTTGCTCGGACGCCGTCGGCGCGGGGGCGTAGCGTTGTCCCACGACCATCGGGAACATGAATTCATACGCGCCGTCCTCATACTTTAGCGTCTCGACATAACTGATCTGCACGATGATGCGTTCACCTGGCATGATGTTGGCGACCGATTGAGTGAAAAGGTTCGGGCGTTGTTGATCTAAAAGAGCGGCCACCTGACCATTGGCCTTGGCCGCATTGTAGGTCGCGCGGGCCTCGGGCTTGCGCATGATCTTACCCAACACGATATGATCCCCCACTTGAATGCGCATGTCGTCCACCGCCGCGTCTTGCGGCAACGGAAACATATATACGGCTTCGATCTTTTCAGTGAAGGGATTTTGAAACTCCTGGGTGACGGAAACGCGGGACATGAATCCGCTGATCTTCGCACGCACCGTAGTGTGGGCCAACGGGCACGGCCCAAGCCGATTGCCGGATTCGCCGGCGGCGACCAAAATTCCTTCGGTGATCCTTTCCGGCTTCTGGGCCAGTGCAGTTGTCGGCATCGCGAAGGTACCGAAAACAAACGGCACGGCGAGTATCAGCGCGAATACATAGCGCATTTGCGATCGCGCCCAGGCGCAACCGTATGGAGAATTGTGGGTTTTCATTGCCAGCTCCTACTATCTGCGAACACACTTCCACGCCCTGCGTCTGGACCAGCAGACACACCTCCGCTTAGCCAGTTAAAGCGGTCATTAGACCCGACGAGCGCGGGCGTGGCGTTTGGGGATATTCAAATGACGAACGCAACTTAAGATGCGGAGTTCGGCGCGCGGGTAGCCTGAGGGAGGAAAAAGAAAGTAGCCAGTAGACGGTAGACAGTAGACAGTAGGAAAACCGGTTGAGTTAGATCGTACCGGCTTCTTTTAACTTAACTGTCTGAATTGAATATGACGAAAAATACAGATAGCTGCGGGTCAATTTGGAAAGCAAGTTTGAGAGAACCCGAAAACAACTTCTAATTTAAAGCGTCGGAAGACCGGTTGAGTTAGATCGTACCGGCTTCTTTTAATTTAACTGTCTGAATTGAATATGACGAAAAACACAGATAGCTGCGGTTAATTTGAAAAGCAAGTTTAAGAGAACCCGAAAACAACTTCCAATTTAGAGCGTCAGAGGATAACGATGAATTTTCGCCAATGACTACCGGCTACCGACTACCGGCTACCAACTACCTTCCCCTACATCGGATTCGAGCCGATGGCCGCGTTGAAATGGCGATAGAGTTCGTTGTAATCACGCAATGAGCGTTCGAGGGCTTGCGGTAAATGAGGCAGGTCTTTCGGATTCACGATCAGATTGTAATTTTCCAGGAACGCGCTCAATTGATCCATCGTCCGGCCGTCTTCGTCCAAATAGACCAGGTAAACGCGGCGCCGATCAACCGAGCGCAGGCGGGCGATCTCCTGACGAACGTTTTCACTGCCGTGGTTTGCCGCATCAAAATTGTCGTCCAACAGGACCAGGTCGATGTGACGGTCGCGCAGGATGTCGATCGCTAAAGATTTCTCGACCGGTGTTTCGATATGATATTTGGCTTCCTTCAAGACGTCGGCAGCCAACTCGCGGCGGTCAGATCCAACGCAGATCAAGGCCTGCTTACCATCCCAACCATAGCCGGAAGGAGCCACCCCGCTACCTTTGCTTAGCAAAGCGGAAAGCATGCGCAACAGATCGTCACCAACCGCGCCCGGGAGATTCGTGCCCGGCGAAGTTCGCGGTGTCATGATGCCGGGCCCCGGAGCGTCTTCCTTTATCTCTCCGTTGGGGTCCGATTTGCCACGCACGACGGTGCGGCATTTGGGACAACGGATCGTGAATGGGCCCGACGAAAACTTTTTGTCGTCGAACTGCAGATGAGTTTCACAACTTGGGCAAAGTACGATCATATGCTTGCTCTAGGGTATTCGCTGGACTCGCTCGCCTATTCGATCATACTAAGCATTGAACCAGCGCCGCCCGGTACGCCAGATATTTCGGATTCGGCGCGTAGGAAATCCTCGGCGGAAGAGAGACCTTTCAGGGTCAACTGCAAGTTGTTCGAGTTGGTCGCAAAGGTCAAACCGTCTTCCAAAGTGATGGTGCCGGCTTCGATCATGTCTTTGATCACCGAATCGAAATTCTGCATGCCATCCAATTTGCCGTCGCGCATCGCGTCCAAAAGGGTCTTGCCCTGCTCTTCACCATTCTCGATGTATTCGCGT
>JBDSEC010000617.1:0-4376 GCA_039920205.1 Pyrinomonadaceae bacterium | reverse complement strand
GGTGAAAAATCGACCATTAAAGCGGGCGAATACATCGCCGTGAATCAGGCCGGCACCCTGGCCAAACGTGAAGCTCTGTTGAAGGTGCCCGCACCAAACGAACCACAGGACCTGGCCAAGGTCTTTGCCGGACCGGGCGGTTCGGCCGGCGTGGTACTGCGTTGGCAACGGCCGCAAGCCGGCGCCGCCGCTTACTACCGCGTGGAAGTCGCCACGTCTCCCTTCTTTGTGCAGTCCGGAAAGGTCAGCGAACGCGACCAATTGAACTCGACCGAATTGGCGGTCAACGATCTGCGCGTAGGAAATTATTTTTGGCGCGTGCGCGCCACGGCACCCTCCGGTCAGATCAGCGATTGGAGCGACCCGCGTAAATTCAGCGTCGCACCGCGCGGTAATGGCGCCCGGGTCGAGATCTCGAATCTAAAAGCTGAATTGGTCGGCGGCAGCATTTATCTGATCACCGGTCAGGCCCCGCCCGGCACGACATTGAGGGCCGGAGGTCGGGAAACCATTGCCGGAAATGATGGGCGTTTCCAATTACAAGTCGTGTTAAAGGGCGTTTCCGAAACGTCGGTCGAGGCGCGCGATCCCGACGGGAATTCCAATCGGTACGCGATCTCGCTGTCGTCGGGAAAAGTGTCGCAAAGGTGAGAAGAGGTAGACGGTAGATAGCAGTCACTAGTTGTTATCTTAAGGTTTTTGGTCGAGATCGATCGGGCTAGGTTCCGAAATAATTCAGGGTTGGGAAGCAAGTGTTAGACCGTAAATGCATTAGGCGCGGGTTAGGCGGTGTTGTTCTACTGTCTACTGTCTACTGACTACTGACTACTGTCTACTGTCTACCTAGGCTTTTTCATGCAAAGTCATATCATCCTATTGGCCGAAGGGCACGAGCCGCCTTCGCTGGAACTGGTCGACGCGTTGGCCGAAGCTGGTCTTCGTGCCTTGGTTGAAGGACTGCGCGACGACGAGGTCGTTCCATCGGGCAAGCCGAAGTGCCCCAGTCAGGCCGATTCCGGATTGACCGCGCCGGTCGCGGTGATCTACGAAGTCACACCTGAAGTAACCACCGAAAATTTGCATGCAGTCGCCAAACATGCCGGCTACGTTTGGCCGGGCATTCCGTTGATCGCCTGCTATCACCCAATGTATAGGGTTTCGCGGTTGGGCCGCCGCCTTTTCGATCACTCAATGTTCCGCCCGTTGGGATTTCACGCGACCGCGGATGGACCGGCACATTTGCTCCTATTGCTTCAAGGCATCGCCAGCCGCGGCGTGGTCAAGCCCCCTACGGCAACAGAACCAGGTGGACCTAAGCGCGTAGTAGTACCTGCCGCGATCGAGCTGCCGTTGCGCGCGTCCGATCTGTTGCCGGCCAATGCCGGTCGCGAACGTCTGCGCGCGGCCTTTGACCTAGCGGCCGCACTGCATTTATCGACCGATCCACGTACCGCGGCGCAGACCGCGTTGGCGGGCCTGGCCGCGATCATACATGCCGACCGTTGGACGATCTATTTGAGCGCCGAACCGAATGGCGCACCATTGATGTTCGAACCAATGGCCGTCCGGGGCCTGACCGCCGCAGATCTGGCGGCCCTAAACCCGGCGAGGGACGATGCTCCCGTAGAGTCAACGCTGGCGGGATCAGAATCGAAGGCCGTGCGCGAAGCCTTTGCGCTCGCGGAACCGGTTCGCCGAACCCAGCACGGACGGCGATTCCTCGCCTTACCGCTGATCAGTGCGGAACGCCCATTTGGCGTGCTCGAGGCCGTGCGTGAAACCGGCGAATCGTCTACCTTCCGTAAAAGCGAAGTGGCGTTACTTGCCGCCTTGGCGGTGCCAGTGGCGGCGTCGTTGGCCAACTCGGTGCGCATTGCCGAAGCCGAGCGGCTTTCTCAGACCGACGACTTGACCAAACTGCACAATGCGCGGTTTTTGCGCCAGTTTTTGGTCAGCGAGGTCAAACGCGCCCGCCGTTACAATTCGATGATCTCGACCTTGTTCCTCGATCTGGACGATTTCAAGAAGATCAACGACCGGTACGGTCATTTGGTCGGCTCGCATGTGCTGATGGAAATGGCATCGATCCTGATGGCCTCGGTGCGCGACACCGACGTGGTCACACGCTATGGCGGCGACGAATTCGTTGTCGTTCTGCCCGAGACCGGGATCGAAGAAGCCGCCCAGGTGGCGGAACGTATCCGCGACATGCTGGCCGCGCATAGCTTTACCGGCGGACGCCGTTTGAAGCTGACCGTCACCGCGAGCTTTGGCGTCGCCGTCTATCCAGAACACGCCGCGTCCGCGCAGCAGCTGATGTCCGTGGCCGATGTGGCCATGTACGAAGCCAAGGCCGCGCGCAAGAATTGCATCCGTTTTGCTACCTCGTCACTGAAAATTTATCGAACTGAAATGGCCACCGCGATCCGCTAACCCGCGAACGCGAAAAAAATTTATTCCTCACGCGAAAATGCGGCGGCTTGGTTGGCTTTTGTTGCGGCCTTAGGTGTATGCTTAGAAGTTCGCTTTTGTTCGGTGGACCACTCCCCGGCTGAGTAGCCAATTTATCGGGTGGGAGCTTGTGTCCAAGACACCCGCCGTATGCCCCGAGCGTCAGCACACATCAAAATTTTTATAGACACGGATCTAAAACTAAATGGCATTTAAATCTCTCTTTAGCTTGTTTTCCAGTGACCTGGCGATCGATCTGGGAACGGCCAACACTTTAGTCTACGCCAAAGGCCGAGGGATCGTGGTTTCCGAACCTTCGATCGTGGCGATCAACAAGATCACCAATCAGGTTGAAGCCGTCGGGCGCGACGCCAAGGAAATGCTGGGCCGCACGCCGGGCAACATTGTGGCCATTCGCCCAATGAAAGACGGCGTCATCGCGAATTTCGAAGTGACCGAGAAGATGCTTCAGCACTTCATTCGCAAAGCCCACAATGGCAAGACCTGGGTCTCGCCCCGCGTGGTCATTGGCATCCCGTCCGAGATCACGCAGGTGGAACGCCGCGCGGTCGAAGATTCGGCCTATCGCGCTAAAGCGTCCGAGGTTTATCTGGTCGAAGAGGCCATGGCCGCGGCCATCGGCGCCGGTCTGCCCATTACCGAGCCACATGGCAACATGGTCGTGGACATCGGTGGCGGCACTACCGACATCGCAGTCATCTCGCTAAGCGGTATCGTCTATTCGCGCGCGGTGCGCGTGGCTGGTAACGAGATGGATGAAGCCATTACTCAATACATCAAACGCAAGTTCAATTTGCTGATCGGTGAACGTACGGCCGAGGCCATCAAAATGGAGCTCGGGTCCGCTTTCCACTTGGACGATCCGCTGACGATGGAAGTGCGCGGCCGCAACTTGATCGAAGGCATTCCCAAGACCATTACCATCACCGACGAAGAAGTTCGTGAAGCGCTTTCCGATTCCGTGGCCACGATCATTAATGCCGTCCGCGTGGCGTTGGAACGGACGCCTCCGGAATTGTCCGCCGACATCGTCGAACGCGGCATCGTTTTGACCGGCGGCGGCGCTTTACTAAAGAACCTGGATCGCCGCCTGACCATCGAAACTGGCCTGCCGGTCTCGCTGGCCGAAGACCCGCTTTCGTCGGTGGTCTTGGGTACCGGGAAGATGTTATCGGATTTCAACCTGTTAAAACGTGTTAAGTGGGACAACAATCTGACGGCGGGAAGTTAGATCTCGCGAAGACTGCGCAACGAATTACTCGACCAACCGATAGTTTCCGAATTCCAATAGCCAAAGCGGCATGGCCATCGCACGATCACAAAAGGAGATCCGCCAACGGGCGCCGTGGTTGATGGTCGGTTTATTGCTCGTGAACGGCATTCTGATGGGATTGTCCGCACGCGACGAAACCGGCAATCAAAGCGTCCTGCGCGCCTGGGGTCAGGCGCTGGCTTCACCGTTTCAGCGGGCCACGACCGGCGTTACCAGTAAAGGATCCGGTATTTTCGACCGGATCGCCAATTTGCGGCAAAACGCCGCCGACAACGATGCCCTGCGAGAACGGGTAGCCCAATTGGAAACCGAGTTGCAGAAGGCGCAGGCGGTAAATCTAGATTCGGCTGATGCCCGCCGTCTGCAGGAACTACAAAAACAACTTCCCTACGCTTTGATTCCGGCGCGCGTGATCGGCCGTGACCCGTCAGGTTGGTTCGATTCGGTGATCTTGAATCAAGGTTCGACCTCTGGCATTCGGATCTCGATGCCCGTCGTAACCGGCGACGGAGTAGTTGGACGGGTGGTCGCGGTCAGCCCGGTCACGTCGCAAGTGATGTTACTGACGGATCAACGGGCGGCAGCCGGAGCGATCGTGGGACAGTTGGGCGAATCGCACGCGGTCGGTTCG
>JBDSEC010000616.1:0-14320 GCA_039920205.1 Pyrinomonadaceae bacterium | reverse complement strand
TCAGCGAGTTCGTATTGACCCGGTCGCCGGCCATTACCGGGGGAACCAGATCGCGCGTTGTGTTGATGTCATTGGGAATGCCCAAAAGGGTGAACAACCTGTTGTCGGGTAACATTGTGGGATTGGTGGTCGGATAGCTATACCCTACGTTCAACGCGTCGCGTTGGACCGAGTTCAGCGCCACGCGGATGCTCTTCATCAACTCGGCGCGTTGGCTGGTCGTGGTGCGTGATTTGCGCGCGACCACCAACAATCCATAAACCGCGCCCGTTACGATCAGGAACAGCAAGATCGAGACCATCATTTCGATCAAGGTGAACCCTCGCTGATTCGATCTGCGCCGGACTGCGGTCGGTGATTCTGTTTGGTTCAATTGCTCGCTCATTGGTTACTCCGGCTCGCTTAGTATTTGGCGAGAATGGTTGAAATGGTTTCGGTCCGCTGCATCCGCTCGGCCTGGTAGTAGATCGTTACGGTGATCTGCCGCATCATGACGGGCCAAACGCCGGGCGTTGGGCAGTTGTAACTCGGCCGGGTGGTGTCGCAGATGTCGGTGATGGTGATCTGCCGCTCAAACCCCGGAACGTCGGTGCCGGTATCGTCGCCCGTGCCGACGATCTGATCCGGTCCGGAGTCTGGTTTGAGGGGTTGCTGACCAACCAGAAAAACCCCCCGGTTGACGCTGTTCACCGGATTGCTGCCCACATTTCCGATCGAATCCCAACCTAAGGAAAAACTGTTCAGGTCGCGTGCCGAGATCACTGATTCCAAGGTCGACGTCGCATACTGTTTGGCCAGCAATTGCTGCTCTTGTTGGCGCGAACGGATCACCGAACCCGCGATCGCGCCGGCCAGCGCCATTACGCCGACCAAAAGGATCGATATGGCGATCAAAACATCGATATACGAGAATCCTGCTTCGTTCTTTTTCATACTTGGTTCCTTAGCTCGCTACGAACGTCGTGCCGTTATGCTTCCAAAGCCGGACGCCCACGCTGCCGCCAAAGATCGTTATGGCTCGGACTTGCGGTTTGGTTTTCGGCGTGCCCAGCGTTGCGGGCGCGATCGGTGGATAAAGGAAAAGGGTGGCGCTGGTCACTGCGTTAGCATTGTTAACGACCGTGCCATCCGCGCGAAAACGAATGGACCAGACCCGGTGACCGTTTACCGGAGTTGTGCCCTCAAGGTGCCCGATACCATCGGTTGCGTAAACGGCGGCGGTGTAGCCCGGCGGAGTAGGAATGGTGACGCCCGCGGGAGTTTGATCAACGACCACGTCAGTGCCTTTTTCCAACGGCATCGAGCGATATTCTTTGTCATCCGTGGAAGTAGTGCTGAGATTTTCGTCGATGATCCGGATCTTGTTGTCGGTCGTGTCGATCTCAAGCCGCATGACTTCGCGAAAAGTAAGCGCACGCGAGTTGGCTTCGCGAATGAAATCCAGAACCTGCAGCGCTTGGTCGTCTGTCTTATACGCCTTCTTGTGGCCCACTAATGAAAAGATGGTGAGGGCGGATAAAATAACGATGATGCCGACCACGATCAGTAGTTCGATCACCGAGTGGCCTTTCGCGTCTGAAAATGCGCGGCGGGTTTTGTTTGGGTAGTTTTTGGAAAGTACTTCCATATCACTGTTCCTTGTGGTGTTTTGCGGTCTGGCGAAGAGGGGGAGCAGATTCGTCCCCAATTACTTATCGGCCAGAAGGCGAAAAACTTTAGGTACCGCGCCCTCGTTCGGCGCAGTCACACGCGAAGAGGTAGAGCAATCGTCGTTCCCCATAGGAAATGGGGAAAAAGCTGAATAAAAACGGGGTGTTTTCGGAAGTGAACCGCTGGACTCGCTCCAGGGTGTTACCTCTGGTAACAGGGGTGTGGAAGCTGAGGTATAGGTCGATGATAAGGCCAATTGAGAACGGGCGCGGAGGCGATTTTGCCTCCGCGCCCGTTTCCGCGCCCGTCTACTTGACCATTAGGGCCGCAGGTACTTGGCGAACCATTCCAATACATTGCGGTACCAGAATTCGGAATTTTGCGGCTTCAGGATCCAGTGGCCTTCGTCCGGAAAAATGATCAACTTTGAATCTGTGTGATTCAATTGCAACGCCGTATATAGTTGCAGACTTTGATCGTAGGGGACGCGGAAATCTAACTCGCCGCACGTAACCAAAGTCGGAGTCTTGAAATTGGCGGCAAACTTATTCGGCGACCAGCGGTTGTATTGCGCGGGGCTGTTCCAGGGGAATCCTTTGAATTCCCAATTAACGAACCAGAGCTCTTCGGTCGATCCGGCCATGCTTTCCAAATTGTAAACCCCCGCATGCGAGACCAACGCCGTAAACTTCGCGCGCGGATCAGTATTGTGGCCCAGGATCCAATCGACCATGTAGCCGCCGTACGATGCGCCCGCGCCGCCGATGCGGGTCTTGTCCACGAACGGGAGTTTGGTCACCATCGCCACGCCGTTCATGATGTCGGTGTAGGCCTTCCCGCCCCAGTCTGCCGTAATGTCGTTGGTGAACTTTTGCCCAAATCCGGTCGACCCCCGCGGGTTGGGCATGAATACGATGTAACCCTGGCTGGCAAAGATCTGCGGATTCCAGCGATAACCCCAACTATCATTGAACGCGCTTTGTGGGCCACCGTGGATCAGGACGATCACGGGATACTTCTTGCCCGCGTCAAAGTTGGCCGGTTTGAATAGAAACCCTTGGATCTTGGTGTTCATCGCGCCGGTCCATTCCATATTCTCGGCCGCGCGCAAATTGAACGGACGCATATAGCCGTCGTTGGTCCGCGTCAGCGGTTTCAATCCGCTTCCATCCGTGTTGGCAACATAGATCTCGGACGGGCGCGAGGCGCTGCTGTTGGAAAAGATCAAGGTGGTTCCGTTAACCCGCAGATCGCCGGCGAACCCAGGTGAAACGACTTTCGACACCGCGCCGCCGCTGGTCGCAACTTTGAACACCGGCGCATAGCCATGATCCATGGCGGTCAGGTAGATCGTCTGACTGTCATTCGAAAAAACGAAATCTTCGACTTGCAGATCGAACCCGCGAGCCACCTCACGCGACGTTTTCGCTTGCCGGTCATATACCATCATTCGCCAACGGTCGGCTTCGAATCCTTCGGTCGCCTGCGAGCGATAACCGATGTAACGGCCATCCGGCGAGTATGTTGGCGATACATCGTACCCGCGATTCGACGCGGTGATGTTGACGGCATCGCGCGACGGATCGCCGCTCACCGGCACGATATAGACGTCGCTGTTGGTCGAGATCGCTTCGATACGATCTGGGTTGCGCAGATAGGCCAATTCCTTGGAATCGGGCGAGAAAGAAAAATCGCTCGGGCCGGACGCCGCATAGGGAGGGGAATCATGATCGCCCGGCGTCATGTCGCGCGCTGTGCCGCCGTCGCTATCGACGACAAAAACGTGCGTGCGCTTGCGGTCACGCCACTCGACCCAGTGCCGGTAAAGCAATCGGTCCGTGACATGGGCCTTGACCTTGCTCGCATCGGCCGCTTCGTCTTTGCGTTTGTTGCACGCGTCGTCTGCGCAATCCGGATAAACATCCGAAACAAAGGCGATCCAATTCCCATTTGGTGACCAAACCGGATTGCCGGCTTCGGTTGAGATGCTGGTGATGCGCTTGATGCTCTCGCCCTGCGTATTCATCGTGAAGACCTGCGAACTGCCATCGCGCGACGAGATAAAGGCGATCCTCTTTCCGTCGGGCGACCAGCGCGGGCTGCTGCTGGAACGATCGCCGTTGGTCAGACGTTTGGCCTCACCTCCATCGATCGAGACCAAGTAGATCTGCGTCACGGTTCGGTTGGCGTCGAAATTCACGTCACCTACGGTATGGGCGACCCATTTCCCGTCGGGCGAAATTTGCGGGTCACCAACCCGGTGGACCTTCATCAGGTCGGCAACGGTAAATTGTGCCAAGACCGGCGCGGCCGCCGAAGCTAACATTAGGATCAAAGTAGCGAGAGCGAAATAGACAAAGCGCTTCATGATTTTTCTTTCCAGAATAGATTTTTGCGAACTTTGACATTATCGCATCATTGTCAGTCGAGTGTCAGGTGCTCGCCAGCCGCGGGGTGATCCGGCGAACGGACGAGCACGTGAATTCTCGCCGACGCCGGCCAATTTTCATGAAGCTGAACCGGTAGATTGATCGTCACGATCGGGCCTAGATGGGTTCGCGTCGATAGATGGAAGGTTCGCGATCCAAAATAATCAAACTTGCAACTAACTAGCCGTCGTTGCCGAGCGGTAAACCACGGACCCGGGCGCTGGTTGACCTGCCGCTTGAAGGGCGGCGCCCCACGAGCCGAACCGCCTAACGTACACTACCAATCCTACGGTCTTGGCCCGATCGCGCTGAGCGTCCCATTCCGGTCCACGCGGGATGTGATCCACCTTTTGGCAGAACTCTCGCAAATGTTCGGTCATCTCTTCGCGAGTGCATTTGGACAGTCCACCCGGGAGCGCCTCAAGTCCGGCCGCGCGGCAAATACCTTCAATACCCCCAAAATGATTCTCTATCGCGGCGTAGGTAACCCGCGAACCAGCGCGATGCGCTTTATCGATATCCTTGGTCCGCGGTTTGCGTCCTAGTTCGGCTGCCAATTTGCGTACCAGATCGATCATTTCTTGACGCGTGGCGTGGTTCTTCCGGAAATGTTTGGTGCGATCACGCGCTTTCAATTGGCCCAGCACTCCGGCGAACTGGCGAGCTTCCGTCAACGAGCCAAACACTTTCACATACCGTTGCGGACCGGCGATCAGTCCGTCGTGAAAACCACTGGTCCATTCTGCGACGGACGGCGCATAACCCAATTTTGCCGTAAGTTCGCGCAATTGGGCGGCCAAGTCTTCCTTTATTTCAGCTATCGTCGAGTTAGCCTGATCGCAACCGGCCGCAGCCAAGGCAGCAGCTAGACTTCCGAACTCACTAAGATACGGGTCTCTAGAAGGCATTTCGCCCTGGATCGATTTGGCCGTTATGTCGCGAAACGTCGGCCTACGTCCTAACTCGTCATGTAGTTTGCGCAGGAAATAGATCAATTCCTCGCGGTGGTATTTGGGCGGCAAATATTCCAGACCCGCGGCCGCCATGGCCTGCGGAAATCCGCCAAACCGTTTGGCGTAGGAACTTAGGCCCGCGCACAATCCTTTTCGGCAACCGGCCTTTACGTCGCTTCCGCGTAACGGACGATCTATGCGCGCGGCCAGGGTCTTAAGACCGTCCAGCATACTTTTATCAGAGATCCGACGCACCTTTCGCACCCCGGCGGCCGCCAACGCTTTCGACACCGAGCCGAATTTAAGACAAAAGGCCCGTTTGTTAGCGCAGGTAAAAGCCCGGCTGGCGGCATTAACGTCATCCGTCGATATGGGGCGACGCAACTTCTTGGACAAGTTCCGCAATTGGTCTATCAGTTCATCTTTTGTGTATTCCTGCGCCTGATTCAGCGGCAAACCCGCGGCTTTAAGGGCATTCTTCCATCCGCCAAAGCGCCGGTCATAATGACGAACGGAGCGGAAATTCATGGCGGCGTAATGCTCTTGCCACTTCGCGCGGGTGGGCGTGTGGCCCAACTTCCGCGCTAGTTCGCGCAGTGCTTCAATCAGTACGACTCGTGGAGGATTCCCAGGCCGCCAGCTCTTTTCTTGAGGCTTCATGCGATCGATCTTCCAGTCGGTGATTTGTGATGACTGACATTATTCATATTTACCGTTGAATCTTACAACCAAATGTAATGTCACGCTAAATCCTTCGCGACGGCGCGGCAATGGCCGCTGACCGGCGAGGCCAGTTTGAACTTGTGCTTCCTGGATCATTCTGGAAAACTTAAACCACGTTCAGCGGAACCCCGGCGTGACGGCGTTGTCCAACCTGATCAGTTTTTCCATCATTCGTGAATCGTGGTATTAGGCGCGCGATTCCTGAGGTGTTCATGTCGCACAACCAGACCAACGCGCTGAGTAAAGTCCCCGAAGTCACCCTGATCTTTTGGATCATTAAGATACTGGCCACTACCTTGGGCGAGACCGGAGGGGACGCGGTGACGATGTCGTGGCTGGGCGAAACGACCGCCGAAGGGACCGGGTCGGGCTATATCATCGGGACCGCGATCTTTGGCTTGATCTTTCTGGTGGCGGTGGCCGCGCAGATCAAGGCCAAGCGATTTCATCCGTTTCTCTATTGGCTGACCATTGTCGCGACGACGACGGTGGGGACAACGCTCGCGGATTATTTGACTCGTTCGGTCGGGATCGGGTACGCGGGTGGTTCGTTGATCCTGCTGGCGTGCGTGGTGGCGTCGCTCCTGGTCTGGCGCTGGTCCACCGGCAGCATTTCGGTCGAATCGGTGAATACGCCGAAGGTGGAGATCTTCTACTGGCTGACGATCATGTTTTCTCAAACGCTGGGAACGGCCTTGGGCGATTGGGTCGCGGATAACGAGCGGCTCGGCTACTTGGGCGCGGCAACGATCTTCGGTGGGATCTTGTTGGTATTGGTGGCGCTGTATTTCTTCACCAACGCATCACGCGTGATTATGTTTTGGGCCGCATTCATCACGACGCGCCCACTCGGCGCCGTGGTGGGAGATTTCTTGGACAAGCCGCGCGCGCACGGCGGGCTGGAACTAAGCCGTTATGCGGCGTCGTTGACGCTTTTGGTCGTAATTGTGCTCTTGATCCTCATCTTTCGGCAACGGCCTGCGCAGGAAGCGCATTAGAACCGGCGTCACACCACCTCAACGGCGTTGCGTCGGGCCTTTTGCGATGGGTATTGTCGCCCACATCCAGAGGAACATCTAAGGCATGTAGCCATGAACGCGTTGCCGGGAGCGCGGACATCCTGGTCCGCAAGATCGCGTAAGCGATCTAAAGGGGTGCGGTTCCACGGACGTTGAGTCCGGGTTTACGTTAGCTTGCGGCGCAAGGTTGCAGACAAGGATGTCCGCGCTCCCGGCCTTAGTTGAGTCCGATCAAGGAGACCGGTCCCATCGGGCGTTGGCCCAATGGGAACGCGGCAGACGGAAACATAGGATCTTATAAAGATCGTAAGCGATCTAAAGAGGTACGGTTCCACGGACGTTGAGTCCGGGTTTACGTTAGCTTGCGTCGCAAGCTTGCGGACCAGGATGTCCGCGCTCCCGGCCTTAGTTGAATCCGGTCAATCAGACCGGTTCTTTTGGGCGTTGGCCCAATGGGAACGCGGCAGACGGAAACATAGGATCGTATAAAGATCGTAAGCGATCTAAAGAGGTACGGTTCCACGAACGTTGAGTCTAGGTTTACATTAGCTTGCTGCGCAAGCTTGCGGACCAGGATGTCCGCGCTCCCGGCCTGAGTTGAGTCCGATCAAGGAGACCGGTTCCATTGGGCGCTGGCCCAATGGCCATGCCGCAAAGGGATACGGACCCGGAAATGTAATGAATTGTGGGCGCTACGCGGCAACCAGCTACCGGCCACTTCTTCCGTTTCTTGACTCGCAATCGAACCGCGTGTTACATCATAGTCCTCGAATTCAGCGGTATTAGATCGTGTTTGTTCCGGCAACAGCACCACGCCGGATCCCGTTACCCACCCGGACTGCTTTGCTTGGCAATTTGTTGACGGAGATGTCGCTACGCGCTTATGGCATATACCCAATTAACCATGAAGAGCCGCGGGTTTTTAGAAACCAAGCGGCGCGATGCCTGGTGGCTGATGCCGGCCGTGACCTTTGTGGTCTTTGGCTCGTTCATTGTCTATTCGACCTGGGCCGCGTTTCAGGGCGCTAACTATTCCTGGGGACCGTACCTGTCGCCATTCTATTCGCCCGAGATCTTTGGTGATTCACCGCACGCATTGTTAGGCAAGATCCCGAGTTGGATCCCGGCGTGGATACCGTTTTCACCGGCATTTCTTATCCTGTGGGCGCCGGGTGGATTCCGGTTCACTTGTTATTACTATCGCGGCGCTTATTACAAGGCGTTCTGGGGCGACCCGCCGGCCTGCACGGTGGGCGAATTGCGTACCGGTTACCGCGGCGAAAAGAAGTTGCCGCTCATCATGCAAAACATCCATCGCTATTTCCTATATTTAGCGTTGGCGTTCCTGCTGTTCCTGGCCTATGACGTGTGGCGCGCGCTCTGGTTTCCCGATGGCGCCGGTCATGAAAAATTCGGGCTGGGAGTTGGCACGCTGGTGTTGGCGGTTAATGTCATCTTGCTGGGTAGCTATACTTTTTCCTGTCACTCACTGCGTCATTTGGTGGGTGGGCGCAAAGACAAATTGTCCGACTCGCCGTTTTGCCAGAAAGCGTTTGCTTGTACCAGCGCGATGAATAAGAAGCACATGTTGTTTGCCTGGTTGAGTCTGTTTTGGGTGGGCTTTTCCGATATCTACGTGCGGCTCTGCGCGACCAATGTGATCCACGACTTCAGAATATTCTAATGTCAGAATACCAAACTTTCGAACACGACGTGTTGGTGATCGGAGCGGGCGGCGCGGGATTGCGAGCGGCGATAGAGGCTTCGGCAGCCGGGGTTTCCGTGGGCCTGGTCTGCAAATCCTTGCTGGGCAAAGCGCATACCGTAATGGCCGAAGGCGGCATGGCGGCGGCCTTAGGGAACGCCGA
This sequence comes from Pyrinomonadaceae bacterium, assembly GCA_039920205.1. GTDB lineage: Bacteria > Acidobacteriota > Blastocatellia > Pyrinomonadales > Pyrinomonadaceae > JBDSEC01. Next base: position 5,678 of record JBDSEC010000616.1, on the reverse strand, counting down.
TGACCGCGACAGTTGGCGGGTCCATTTTTCCGACACGATGCGGGGCGGCCAGTACGTCAACAACTGGCGAATGGCGGAATTGCACGCTAAGGAAGCGCCCGACCGCGTGCGCGAGCTCGAAGGCTGGGGCGCTGTGTTCGACCGCACTAAAGACGGGCGGATCAATCAACGCAACTTCGGCGGACACCGCTACCCGCGCTTGGCCCACGTCGGTGACCGCACTGGTCTGGAACTGATCCGCACCTTGCAGGACCACGGCATCCATCAGGGCATCGAAGTTTACATGGAAGTCACCGTGGTGACCTTGCTGCACGACGGGCCACGGGTAATTGGCGCGTTGGCCTACGATCGCGAACGCGGGCGGTTTCGCATTTATCGCGCAAAGGCGGTCATCTTGGCGACCGGTGGGGTCGGACGAGCGTACAAGATCACTAGCAATAGTTGGGAAGGGACCGGCGATGGCCACGGCTTGGCCTATCGCGCCGGGGCCGAGTTGATCGACATGGAGTTCTTGCAATTCCACCCGACCGGTATGGTTTGGCCGCCCAGCGTGCGAGGCTTGCTGGTTACCGAAGGCGTCCGCGGCGAAGGTGGCGTGTTGCGCAATAACCAGGGCGAGCGGTTCATGTTCGATGATATTCCGGATAACTATCGGCATCAGACGTGCGAAACTCCCGAAGAAGGTTGGCGTTATACCCAAGGTGACAAAGAAGCGCGCCGTCCGCCCGAACTGTTGACGCGCGATCACGTTGCCCGGAGTATTGTCCGCGAGATAAAAGCCGGCCGCGGCAGCGAGCACGGCGGGGTCTATCTGGACATAGCCTGGATCAAAGAGAATATTCCCAACGCCGAAGAACATATCAAACGGAAATTGCCGAGCATGTACCACCAGTTCAAGCAATTGGCCGGTGTTGACATTACAAAGGTGCCGATGGAGGTCGGACCGACCACGCACTACATCATGGGCGGCATTCGCGTCGACGCGGATTCGCAGATGTCCACTGTGCCAGGTTTATTCGCGGCGGGCGAATGCGCGGCGGGGATCAACGGCGCCAATCGCCTGGGTGGTAATTCACTGTCCGACCTATTGGTGTTTGGTAAGCGCGCGGGCGAATACGCGGCCGAATTCTCCAAGAAGAACGCCGCGGGAAATTTCGACGAAGGTGAAATCGAGACGGCCGCGGCCAAGGCGTTAGAACCGTTCGCGCGCGAAGGCGAGAACCCTTACGTCGTGCAACACGATCTGCAAGACATGATGCAGGATCTGGTGGGCATTGTTCGGCGCGAAGAAGAGATGGTTCACGCGCTGGACGGTTTGAAAGAGTTGTGGCGACGCGCGGGCAATGCCGGCGTTACGGGCCACCGCGAATTCAATCCTGGCTGGCATGCCGCACTTGATCTCGAAAACCTGTTGACCGTTTCCGAAGCTATTACCCGTTCGGCGATCGAACGGCGCGAAAGCCGCGGCGCGCAATTCCGCGAAGACTATACGGCCAAAGATCCCGAGTTCGCGAAATTCAATTTTGTCACCTGGCGTGATGGCGACGGCGTCATGCAGGTACGGCGCGAACCGATCGCACCAATGCCGGACGAATTGGGTAAGATCATCGAGGAGATGGGATAAAAACAGATGTCAGATGCTAGAGGTCAGATACTAGCCAAAAGCTGGTCAGACGCCCGAGCTTTCTGACAACTACCATCCGGCATCTAACATCTGGATCAATTTTATGACGCAGACCACCTTCAGCATTTGGCGCGGTGACGCGGAATCGGGGCAACTGGTCGATTACCAGACCGAGATTACCGAGGGCATGGTCGTGCTGGACGCCGTCCATCAGATCCAATCGGAATCGGTGGGCGATCTGGCGTGCCGCTGGAATTGCAAAGCGGGGAAATGCGGATCGTGTTCGGCCGAGATCAACGGCATGCCGAAGCTAATGTGCATGACGCGGATGAACTCGCTGCCGCCGGATCAGCCCGTGACCATTGAACCGTTGCGCGCCTTTCCGCCGATCAAGGACCTGATCACCGACGTCAGTTGGAATTACGAGGTCAAGAAGAAGATCAAGAAGTTCAATCCGCGTCCTCCCGACGCGGCCGACGGCACTTGGCGGATGCAGCAATCCGACGCCGATCGCGTGCAAGAATTCCGCAAGTGCATCGAGTGCTTTTTGTGCCAGGATGTCTGTCACGTTCTGCGCGATCACCAACTGCACGAAAAATTCATCGGGCCGCGTTTCTTGGTTTACGTCGCGTCGTTGGAAATGAACCCGTTGGATACCGAGGACCGGCTGAAGGACCTTAAGGACGAGCATGGCATCGGTTACTGCAACATCACAAAGTGCTGCACCAAGGTCTGCCCCGAAGAGATCACCATCACCGACAACGCGATCATCCCGATGAAGGAACGCGTGGTGGATGAGTTTTACGACCCACTGCAGAAACTGGTGCGGTTGTTTCGGGGTAAGAAAAAAGCGTGATCGCCTTCGGCGATCGTCGCCGGCGAGGACGCTAGCGCCCCCAGTTTCAGATGCCCGCATGGTTACCTGAGCGGTTTCCTTTGCATTGGCCGTTTATTTGATTGCATGGCGAATTTGGCTTTTTGACCTGAGAAGTTCAAGTGTCGGAGTACAATTCAGAATTGCTGGATCGTATTAGAAAATGTCGACCTATAATTGGAGAGGCGTAGAATTGGGAGCGCGGACATCTGGTCCGCAACGCACGCGCAAGCGTGCCTGGGGACAGGAGTATAGGCATGTTCGAACTGAAGCCGTTGTCTAGAGATGGAATTCCCGGTGCTTTAGAAAAGGCGATCCGCTATCGCTTGCTGAACGAACCCGGTGACGCCGAAAGCATCTGCCTGGACATTCTCGCGATCGATCCCAACAATCAGGAAGCGATCGTAACGCTCCTACTCGCCGCCACCGATGGTTCGACCCAACCCTACCAGATCGGTGCGGTTGATATTAAAGAATTGATCGCCCGTTTGGACGACGAATATTCCCGATTCTACTATTCCGGGATCGTCGATGAACGTGCCGCCAAGGATCATTTGGATTCGCGTACCGAATACGGCCGCGAATACGCGTATGACCATCTACGCGACGCGATGCATTGGTTCGAAAAAGCTCAATCCATCCACCCGCCGGGTAACGACGACGCGATCCTGCGTTGGAACACCTGTGCCCGGATCATTCAGAACAACAATCTGAAAGTACGGGTCGAAGTGGAGTTGTCGTTGGAATAGGGATACCGATGAAGTGTTCACCTGAGTTGCAAACACCCACTTCCGTCCGACGATACGGCAATCGGTTGCTTGGACTATTCGTTTTCGCGGTTTTACCTCTCTCGTTCTGCTTTGGGCAAGGTCCACCCTGTAGTGAAACCGGTAAGCCGAGCGGCAATCTCCTACCAGTGCCGACCGTCGGTTACCCTACACCATTGCTAAGAGCGCTTCACCGGCGCGATCTGGAATGTGTCAAATTTCTGTTGGCAGCGGGCGCGGACCCGAACGAACCGCGCGACCCGTACGATCGGACGGCGAGCCATCGGCCGGCGTTCGAAGCGATACACTCGCACCGACTGGACCTTCTCGCCGCCGTAGTCGAGGGCGGCGCTGACATTGAGGCCACGGACGGAGCGCCGCAAGCGACGTTTGGAGGGACAGGACTGACGCTGCTTTGCTGGGCCACCTTTAATGCGAGTCAAGATTCAACGAAAGGCGACATCGAATTAGTAAGGTACTTATTGTCGCGAGGGGCGCAAGTCGATCATGGAAAAGCAGATGGGTTCACGCCTTTTATGTTTGCTACCGAAGGTGGGCGCATGGACCTCATAGAACTGCTCTTCAACGCCGGTGCGGACGTTAATACGGCTAACATATCTGGGGTCACACCCTTAATGGCGGCAGGAGACTTTCCGGAGGTCGTAGAGTACCTCTTAAACCGCGGTGCCAATATGGATGCGCGGATCAGCGAGGGATATTCGATCATTTGTCATGCAATGGTGCGCAAGCATACGAAGAAAGTCGCAACTCTCGTTGCACATGGCGCTGCGTCCGACCCGGCTTGCAGGATCTCATCAGAACCGTAACGATCAAGCGACAGGTCCACGCGGCCCTGGCGGCCAAAGACAGGGGATAGGTCGGTTTGCCTGAAACCGGCGGACAAAGACGGCCTCTTCGCGAGGCGCGGAGGTTTATTCGCATACTAGGCAAAAGGTGCCATCTTTTTCAGATCCGTTAAATCCGCGTAAATCCGCGGCTAATTATTCTTACGAATTTAACCCATTGCGGATTTGCACGTATGACTCACTCCGGCGGTCAAAGACCGCCTCTAAACCGGATTTTGCTAGCATTCGCCATCTAATATCTAGCATCGCCCCACATTGACTGTTATCCCAATCCATCATATTGTTTTGAGCATCCACCTGAGACCAGATCGGGTTTCCGGGAATGAATTTTGACCCCGCGTTGGCTGATATTATTTAAGGACTAAGTTACTTTTATGAGAATTGCATTCCGCGTAGCGTGCTGCGTGCTCGTATTGGCTATTGGATTGATGATCGTTTCGAACCGCGCGGCCCAAACCGTGGCGCCGACAGCGCAGGATGTAGTGGCCAGTAAGATCGCTCCCTGGCTGCGCAATCATTTGGCGCGAGGGACGAAATCGGAGTATCTGGTCGTGCTGAACGATCAGGCCGACCTGCGCGGCGCGGACGCATTGCCGACCAAGGCTGAAAAGGGCCGTTTCGTTTACGACGCGCTTTATAACAAGGCTCAACTGTCGCAGGCGCCGATCATTCAGTCCTTAAAGGAACAGGGCGTTGAATATCAGTCGTTTTATATCGTGAACATGATCTTGGTCAAGGGCGATCTGACCTTGGCCGAAAGCCTGGCGTCGCGTTCGGATACCGCGCGCATCGAAGGCAATCCGACGATCCATAATAAGTTGCCGGAATCGGAAAAGTTCAACTTTGACACGGTTCGGCCGGAAAGCCCGGCCGCGATCGAGCCGGGAATCACGCACACTCGGGCGCCGGAAGTTTGGGCCTCTGGTTTCACCGGGCAAGGCATCGTTGTTGGCGCCGAGGATACCGGTTATTTGTGGAACCACACGGTACTGATCAATCACTATCGCGGGTGGAATGGCGCCGTGGCCGATCACAATTTTAACTGGCACGACAGCGTTCATTCTGGTGGCGGTTCGTGCGGCGCTAATGCGGTAGCTCCGTGCGACGACAACGGACACGGTACGCATACGGCGGGAACCGCGGTCGGATCGGATGGTGGAACCAACCAAGTCGGCATGGCGCCCGGCGCAAAGTGGATCGGTTGCCGGAATATGAATGTTGGCGCGGGAACACCGGCGACATATTTGGAATGCTTTGAGTTTTTCCTGGCTCCGTATCCAGTCGGTGGAACGACCGCGCAGGGCGATCCGTCGAAATCTCCGGATGTGACGACCAATTCTTGGAGTTGCCCTGCATCTGAAGGTTGTTCGGTATCCACCTTGCAGGCAGGTGTGCAAGCTCAGCGCGCGGCGGGCATTATGTTGATCGCGGCCGCGGAAAACTCGGGACCGTCGTGTTCAACCGTCACCGACCCGCCGGGGCTTTATGACGAGGTCTATTCGGTGGGCGCGTTGACCACCGGGACCGACACGATCGCGTCCTTCAGC
>JBDSEC010000615.1:0-8347 GCA_039920205.1 Pyrinomonadaceae bacterium | reverse complement strand
CATATGATTTGTCTCTTTGGGTAAGTTCGCTTAGTTTGTCGCCAGGTTGTTGGGCCTTTGAGTTCCAGCCAAGGGTGGCCGAAACTCAAAGGCTTCAGTTTTTGCGGAACGATAGACTTACGGAATGAAAGCGGAGGCAATTGGAACGTCACCGTTTTGTCCGAAGTGAATGGCCAACAAATCGGTGCTGGTTGACCTCATGACATACCAGTTCCCGTCTGATGGGCGGAACACGGCGATGTCAGCCTTGCCATCGCCGTCGTATGTGCCTGCAACGGGAATGTCCGAGGCCAATCCCCAGGACGCACCAACGACGCTGTTGTTTCGCGTATTCAAGATCCACCAGGTTCCGCTTCGATAAACGGCCAGGTCGGTTTTGCCGTCACCGTCAAAGTCGGCCGGAACCGGCCGGTCCCCGTTTTGGCCAAAGTGCGCGGTTTGTAGGCCGGCATTGGAACTCTTGCGTATGTACCAGTTCCCGTCGGCGGGCCGGAACACGGCCAGGTCGGCTTTGCCGTCACCGTCAAAATCGCCGGGCACGGGAATATCACCAGCCAACCCGAATTGGTAGATCGCCAGTTGGCCAGTTTGACTACCGATCAAATACCAGATTCCGGTGCGATAAACCGCGAGATCGGCTTTGCTGTCGCCGTCATAGTCCTGCGGGATCGGTTTATCGCCGGCCTGACCAAATTGCGTGACGGTTTCACCGAAGCTCAGTCCGTCGCTGATATACCAGGTTCCGGTCGACGGGCGAAAGACCGCGTAGTCGGTCCGGCCGTCACCGTTATAATCCGCCGGGACAATGGTGTCGGTCGCATTTCCGTACAAACGGTACGAGGCGAAGGTGCGTTGGTTATTTAGAACATACCAGGCGCCTTGACCCGGCCGATAGACGGCGAAATCGCTAAACCCGTCACCATCGAAATCGGACACGGCTCGTTGCGGCGTCGGTACGAAGGCCTGAAACACATTGTGCGTGGGATTCGCATTTGCCGGCGTTAGATCGGTTGCGTCGGATTCAAGCACAACAGTCCTACCATTGGCGCTGATCCGCGGAAATGAGCTGGCGCCATTTCCCAGTGCGGTAGCCGCGCTATTCAATGTCAGCGCGGTCGTGATTCCGTTCAACATATCGCGCACGTACACTTGACCAAGTGAGGTTCCGGGAAAATCCGAGGTTAAATTCGTGGCGCCACTCTCAAAAACAATAAAGCGCCCGTCGCTGCTCATTCCGCCGCCCTTTTGCCCATTTCGAGAATGTGCATCTCCGCCTTGTGAGCCCGCCGTATTGCTACTGACCAGATCTGTTCTGCCTTCGAATAGATCCCGGCGAAAGAGATTGTAGGTGCCGGAGCCAGTAAGCGGATTAATATTACCGGCTTTGCTTTCAAAGGTTATATAGCGTCCGTCGGCACTAATGCTAAGAGAGGTATTTTGACCACCAGTGCCGGTTTCATTGTTTCCACTTTCAGTTCCGGCGGTATTGATCGAAACCACGGAACTTTGGTTCAAACCGGTGTCGTAAACGTAAATATTGGCCCAGGGAGAGTAATAGACAGTGAATGTCAAGTTATTGGCCACGCTCCAAAACGCTACCCGCACCCCATTTTTGCTGATAACGGCATTGGACGATGCGGAAACACCGGTTACATTTGTGCCTCGTGACAGGGAAGCACATTTCGTAGCCTGGGTCGGCACTTTGTAAACGAAAACATCGTAATCGTTGTTGTTATCAATGATCGGGATCAGATCAGTGGCCTTGCTGGTAAAAGCAACCAACAGTCCGTCAGCACTGAGGCTGGGGTCAACGCTTTCATTATTTCCGGTCGAGGTGCCTGTGATCGAATTGATGCTGGCGAGGCGGGTGAAACCCGTTTGCATATCTCGTATGAAAATGTCGCTCTTGGCATTGGTGTCGGTAATGAACCCGAGCAGGTCCGACGCTACACTCATAAACGCAATATAACGACCGTCGGCGCTCATGTCGTAGGGGTGCCAACCCACGCCATCGCCCGAGCCATTATTACCGGTGCCGGTTCCCAATGCATTTACACTTACTAACGCCCGTTGATTCAAAATCGTATCGAAGCGAAATACGTCTAACCGGTCATTGAGATCAATGCCGCCTACCAGATCCGTTGCCAGACTGGCAAAAACAACGTAACGCCCATCCGGCGAAATTATCGGTGTGGCGGAAGATTGATTGCCCGTGGAGGTGGGATTGACCGGGGAGTTACCGCTTAAGCAGCGGATTGTGCCGGTCTGGGTGTCGCGCAAAAAGATGTCAGAAGCGTTGTTCGTGTCCGTCAGACCACTGACCAGGTTGGTGGCGAAACTGTCAAAAACCACGTACCGCCCGTCAGCGCTGACCGAAATGTTTTGCGAAGCACCGTTGCCGTTGTTGCCGTTCGGAGCTTTACTCAATAGATTTGGATTTACCGCGGCGTTTACCATTATTGTCAATCCGAAAATTACGGCGCAGGCGGATAGAATTGAATTTGCGAAGTTCATTGGAATTGCGTTTTTCATAGTTGTTCTCTGTTCCTTTTTTGAAGGTTGTTGACCTTAGTCTTCGATTAATTTCGTGTCGTGACGGTCGCAGATGTCCGCGAGCGGAAGTTCATCTCGCCACCTTTCATGGTTCGCTTGAATGGTTGAGTTTTCGGCGGCCGGAAGTAATGCTGCTAACGGAGCGTGACAAACCGGGCAAAAGGCATCCTGAGGTTCGTTGGCGTTGGTGTTCGACAACGAGACAACTTCTCTGGTTTTGACCGTTATCTTTGTCAGCCGGTATTTTTTCATTTGATTTCGTCTTTGCGCTCGGCATGCGCTAGAATCCCTTTCTATTTGGACTGACTCGCGGAAGACTTTCGTTTTCCACCTGCTCACTTTGCCGAATGCAGGTGGTGAAAGTCCTTCTCCAAATCAGAATTAGTCGGCATTGATCCTGAATTCTGCGGCTGAATAAAGCTGAAGCTGGTTAAGTTCAATCATTCTCGAGTTTATGGAAAGCCGGGATTTTTACTGTTACGAGTTTGGCGAGTTTCGACTCGATACTCGGCGGCGTTCCTTGTCCCGAGGGGGGGAAGGCGTACCGGTTTCGGCGAGGAATTTTGACCTGCTGTTGTTTTTTGTCGAAAACGGCGGACGGATCTTGGAGCATGACGAACTGCTAGACAAAGTTTGGGCCGGAACCTTTGTCGAACAGGCAACGCTGCAAAAAGGCGTGTCGGCGTTGCGCCAGATCCTGGCGGAAGCGCCGGAGTTCGAATTTATCAAGACGATCCCTCGCCGCGGATATAGTTTTGTTTCGCCGGTTCGCGCGGTGCCGGACGAAGGCGAACTTGTCTACGTTCGGGAGACCGAGCGCGAGATCACCATTGAGGAATACGAAGAGACGGAAGACGAACGGGCCAGGCCGGCTACTCGCTTTCAAGAACTACCGGCGGCCGCTCCAGCGCCGAGCCGCCTGGCCAAACTCAAGCACTACCAGATCCCGCTGGCGGGCACTTCGATCATATTGCTAGGTTTGCTCGGTTTTGGGATCTGGACATTAGCTTCCAAGGCGAGGCCGGTGTTTTCGGTAGAGAACATCAAGATCGAAAAGCTCACTACGCGAGGTGATCTGAACGGTGTGGTTATATCACCGGATGGCAAATACATCGCCTACGCAGCTCTTGAAAATGACGGCACCAGCATGTGGGTGCAACAAATTGCGACCGGAAGATCGTCTCGACTCACACCGAAGATGCAGGCTAGCTTTTGGTTCTACACCTTTTCCCCGGATTCTAATTTTATCTACTACACGGTCAATAGGAATTCTGTTTTGGCGCAAAATGGCACCTTCCGGATCTCGCTTTTGGGGGGATCGCCGCAACGAATCAATGAGGAAGCTATTCCCTTCATGTTTTCTCCCGATGGCACGCGTATAGCGTTTGTACGTCCCGTCGATGGACAGTTGCAGGCGATCGCGTCTGGGACGGATTTTTCCGATGAAAAACTGGTCACGACTTTTAGCGATCAATTTCGTCTATGGAGTATGAATTGGTCGCCCGATGGAAAGAATCTGTTGTTCGCGGTCCGCAAATTTACCGCCCATAGTACCGTTCACTATATCGTGGAATTTCCGGTCTCCGGCGGGCCGGGAAATATTGTCATGCCGGAGATGGATCGGCAGATATCGAGCGCCATCTGGTTGCCGGATATGAAAAGCGTGTTGGTGAGTTTGCGCGAGGTTAATGCCGAGATCCGCCAGCTCTGGCAATATTTTCCGGTTACCAATGAGTTTCGACACGTTACTAACGACAGTAATTCATATAAGGCATTAAGCCTCTCGCGCGACGGCAGATCAGCGGTTTCTATCACCGAAAACTTCTACGGAGCGATCTGGGTGGCGGAAGATGCAGAATACAATTTCAAGCAAACCGCGAGCGGGACCTCCAAGTTTGCTGCCGTTTGCTGGACGGCAGACGGACGGATGATCTATTCCGCGACCGAGAATAGCGTTGAATCCTTGTCCATTATGAATGCTGATGGAACCCAAAGTCGTCAAATCACCACCGGCCATGATGGGGTTCGACTTTATCCACGAGTTTCCGCCGACGGCAGGTCGGTGTTGTTTGTCTCAACTCGCTCCGGTTCAAGACAACTATGGCGAACCGATCTTGACGGCCGAAGTTTCGTGCAAATGACGCACGTTGAAAATATTCAGATCTTTGACGGAAAGCTTCTTTCGGATAATCAAACGGTCGTTTTCTGTGGCGAGGAACCTGGAAGATCCGCCATTTTATACAAGCAGACCAGCGACGGCACGGTCACGCCCTTAGGTCGCGAAAATGTAGACGCCTGGGATGTATCACCCGATGAAAAGTATTTGGCCTACTCTACGACCGACGAGCATAGTCAAAAGACCCACGTCGCCGTCAAATCGTTAGTTGATGATTCTTTGGTCAAGGCTTTTGATATTCAGCCTTTTTCGCACCTCCGCTGGACGCGGGACGGCCTGTCCTTAACCTTCGACGCCGCAGACGAAGAATCAAAGGAAATATTCTTGCAATCGGTCGCTGGGGGCGCACCCAAGCTCTTGGCGAAATTCCCGGCCGAGCAAATTCCCTCTTTCGATTGGTCCTTTGACGGCAAAAAGATCGCCATCGTTCGGGGCAAGCAATTAAATGACGCGATGTTGATCAACCTGGTAGCCACGCCTAATTAGGACCCGGAATCAGATGAGTGCGGGGCCCAGCGTATTGATCGCTGCTGCGTTGGGCGACGGGAAGCGCTTGGCGATTATTCCCAATAAATATCTAAACGAAGCGGTCTTGATCAGAGTCGGTGATCGTCATCGCAGCCGCCCGGGTGATTCATGGCGAAAACGGCGAGCGGATCGTGCCGACATCAAACCTTGGTTGAATTAGAAAGCAAGAAACGGAGTGACGGCGCTAGGCGTGGTCCTTAAAATGGCTTGATGAATACAGAAGTCTAACGCTTCTGGAAAAGCCAATAGGAGGATCTATGTCAAAGTTTCGAGTGAGGCCGATCAAACCGGAAATCGCCCAAGCGATCCGCGAAACGATGTTGGACGAAGCGGGCCATCAACTAGTTATTTCCATTGCCACCGAGAACGGTTATGGTCCGTGCCGTAGTTGTCTAAAGCAATTTACGGCTGGTGAACAGCGCATACTTTTTACTTATCGCCCAAATCCGGTCGATCACCCGTATGATGAGTCTGGGCCGGTCATAATTCACGCTGAACCATGCGAGCCTTATCAAACAACGGAAACCTTTCCACCCGAGGTCGAGAACGGCCGGATCAAATTTCCGCTCGTCTTTCGGACTTATGATGCGCAAGGTCGAATGATCGGTGGCCAACCACAGAATGGCGAGCCGGCTTCGGCGGTGATCGAGACTTTGTTCCAGAACGACCAGGTGGCAGTTGTGCAGGTGCGAAACGGGCTGGTCGGATGCTTTGTCGCGCAGATCGACCGCGCCGTTTAACGAACTCAATGGAACTCGTAATTGAGGTTTTAGTTTACCGGCTACGCGCCGTCAAACACGACAATAATCGAAAATGCACGTTGTGCCGAATAACTTAATATATTAATTTGTTTTGGTCTTCGTCGATCGATCACGCCTGGCACGGGCAAATTATTTGGTAGACTGATCGCTGACGGAACTCAATGACATGATACAGATTCGCGAGATCGACCATTTGGTTCTGCGCGTAGCTTCGCTGGAAACGATGCTGCGTTTCTATTGCGACGTGCTCGGGTGTACCGTTGAGCGCGAGCAGGAAGAGATCGGATTAACCCAACTGCGCGCAGGAAGTTCGTTGATCGACCTGGTCACGGTCGATGGGCCGATCGGTAGCGCGGGTGGACCGGCACCGGGTGCGGGCGGCCGGAATATGGATCACTTTTGTGTGCGGGTCGAACCGTTCGACGCCGACGCGATCCGCGCCTGTTTGGCCCAGCACGGGATCGAGGCCGGTCCGGTCGAATCGCGCAACGGCGCCGAGGGCGTAGGCCCGTCGATCTATATTCATGATCCCGAAGGCAATATGGTCGAGCTAAAAGGCCCGCCGTGGGATACGCAATAACCGAGTTAAGTCGAATCGGAGCCATCAGGTCCAAAATTCTAACTAACCGATCTCATATAAACGCGGTGCCCGCCCAACTGCCCGCATTTTTGACATAGACGCCCCCACCGCGGCTCGCCGGCAGCCGTCCACCGGATGCCACCCATTTCCCAGACCGAGCGTTCGAATTCACAGTTCGGGCAACGCACCATCCAACTTCGTGATGATTCTTCCATCGATCGGCCCCACGACGCGGGCATGATCGCGAGAATGAATTTCTGGGTCCTGCTTAATTTGTGTTCGCTCATGATCTACTGATCCAAAGTTTGTCGTTTAGATGACCGGAGGGTTCGCGTAGATGACCGGAGAGTCCGCGGCAACTCTCCGGTCGCTCAGTTATCGATCACGGAACATACGCGGCCAGCACGGGCAGATCGCCGTTCGCTCCCCAATTAGATGCTGCCAGGCTGTTGGTGCCGCTTTGCAGGATGTACCAAGCGTTCGTCGATGATCGGAACACTGCCACATCGGTTCGGCCGTCGCCGTCGTAGTCGGAAACTACCAGCCGGTCATCGCTCAAGCCCCAAAGTTGAACTCGCATGCTGACATCGCGGCTGACCGAAAACGAACACGAGTTTGTCGGTATCATGAACGCCGACGGCAGCCAAAGGCGAATTTTGACCGATGGCACCGATGGATCAGGTCTTCACCCGCGCGTGTCCGGTGACGGACGGCATATTGCTTTTGTTTCTGACCGCTCCGGTAGCCGGCAGGTGTGGCGCATCGATCTTGATGGCCGGAATCTGACTCAATTGACCACGCATCCGACGGGGGTTGGCGAGGCGGTGTTACTGGCCGACGGTCAAACGGTTCTTTCAACGTACTCGCGGAATACGTCGATCTGGCACCTGGTCAAACAAAGCGCTGATGGACGGGCCGCGAACGTGACGGATAAAGACACAGACGAATGGGACATTTCGGCGGACGGGAAATATTTGGCCGTGATTATTTCTGACCAAAAGAATGAGGCAAAAAAGCTATCGGTGCGCGAATTGGTTACCGGTACGGAGATCAAAAGTTTTCCCCCGCAAGATGTTTGGGGGCTGCGTTGGTCCGCGGACGGAAAGGCCTTGTCCTTTGTCCGGGTACGCGGTGACGATCAAGAGTTAGTTTATCTGCCGTTAGATGGGACCGTTGAACAAGTGATAACTACTTTGCGCGGCGAACGAATGGACAGCTTTGCCTGGGCCCCGGACGGGAAGGGGTTGACCGTGGTGCGTAAAAAGATCCAGAACGAAGCCGTTTTGATCCAGTCCCAAGTGCCCGCCCACAAGTAAAGGCTTTCCCGGCAAACTCGTTACCCGCGATGAACCGGCGGCATCGAGACCGTTCTGGTCAAATCGCGCAACGGCGCTGAACGTGTAAGACCGACGTAAATATTTTCGTCGGTCCGCAAGGTAATATCGTCGAACTAAAATGCCCGCCGCGGCGAACAAGCAATAACTCATTTCGACAGCACGTGAGCCGGGGAATTCCTGCCTGCTGCAGCAGACAGAGGACCCGGCGAAGCTGCGCCGAATCCCCTGCCTTAGCTCAACCGATCAGTGATTGAACGCCGCCGGTACCGGCGCGTCCCCGGATTGTCCAAAGTGAACGGCTAGCAAAGCCCCGTTGCCGGACGTCAGCACGTACCAATTGCCGTCGCTGGGGCGGAAGACGGCGATGTCGGCTTTGCCGTCACGGTCATAGCTACCCGGAACCGGAACGTCG
>JBDSEC010000614.1:0-3000 GCA_039920205.1 Pyrinomonadaceae bacterium | reverse complement strand
GACCAAGTCCGGTAGTGGAAAACCTCCCAACGCCTGGACCGTGATGTTCTTCTTTGCCTCGGACAACGTCCTCGCCCCGATCACCGTGGCGCAGATCAAGGCAATCAAAGATGCGGGTTTCCAGAAGGATAGCGAAGTTCTGGTTTACTTTGACTGCAATGACCAGGGAGCGCCGACGCGCATTTTCAATTCCAGTTTCGATGAGAAACAACGAGCGCGGCGCCGGTTAAAGAAAGGCGAGGAACTCAAAAGCAAGATCGGCGATAACAACGACCCGTTCGTACGAGACATGATCGCGGACATCATCGATCCCGAGGCGATCGATATTGAAGGCAAGCCCAACTCGGAAAAAATGCGGGACGCCTTAGCGGGAAATACCGACAATATCAACGCGACCGATGCCCTGCGCAATTTTTTGGGCTTCAGCCGCGAAAACCATCCCGCCGAGCATTACGCGCTGTTTCTGGTCGGCCACGGTTTAGTGGTCGGCAACGATTTCTTTCTCCCCGACGAGCATCCGGTTAGCGGTATCTCGCTCGACGACATGGGCACGATCCTTGGCGATTTCACCGATAATTTGGACGGAGGAACGTTCGAATTGCTGGCGATGCATAGCTGTTCGATGAGTGCGCTGGAAGTGGCGTATCAATTTAAAGGTACGGCCAAGTACATGATGAGTTCCGAAGGACCTTCCTTCATCGGCGGTTGGCCCTATCGGCAATTGCTCAAGCGTATCTTTAATGGCATCGATAAGCCGGAGGGGCTTGATGACGTCGAAGAGAAGCGGTTGCCGGCGTTGATCCGAAAACTGTACTTCTTAACGATATTGAATGCCGCCGATTATATGCTGGCTGGTTACTCGCTCGACCTCGCACTTTGCGATCTGGCGAGTGACAATTTTGTCGCGTTCAAGAAGCCCATCGAGGACTTGGTGAGCGCGCTTCGCCACGGGTTGCGGGATAAACGTATAAGAGAGCAGATCATCCTCGCCCACGTCGAATCGCAGAGTTATTGGAACGAACAGTACACTGATCTGCGGGATTTTTGCGCGTGTTTATTCCGCCGATTACACGGTATCGATCCGTTGCAGGGTGCTTGTTTTGAAGTCGCGGCAATGCTCCGACCGAATCGAGACGACGCGGGGGCAATGGTGCTGCGATCGGATAACTTTGGGGGGCTTTACCAACACTCGCACGGTTTGTCAGTCTTCTTTCCTTGGGTACGTCCATTTGAGTTTCGTGCGCTCGTTCCGCGCAAGCCCGGTAAGAACCCGCCCTCCCCGACAGATGTGAGCAGCATTATGGGTCGATACCGCGATTACGCGATCAATAAGGATTTGGAAAAAGGATTCTCTTGGGCCGATTTTTTGGAAGATTACTTTGCCGTTACGATGCGACCGTTGAGTGGAAGTGACCAACCGATGGTGGTTCCGGAAGCTGAAGACCACGACGACGACGGTGGCGAGCTTGACGACCCCACCCCCGTCGTGAAACCGGTCCCGGACCTGGGCGGTCCCGTGAAACCGGTCCCCGATCTAGGCGGGCTAGAGATCGAGAAGCCGGTACCGGACTTGGGCGGGCCGGATTTCATTAAGCCCGTAGTGGATCTGGGTGGTCCGGAGTTCGTCAAGCCTGTACCGGATCTGGGTGGTCCGGAGTTCGAGAAATCGATCCCCGACCTAGGCGGTCCGAAACCGATACCGGATCTGGGCGGGGGTGTGGCCGGTGCGGGCATCAAGAACTTCGCCCCGAACTTTATTGAGATCATCGGACAACATGGCCGAAAGCGCGTCTTTCAAATTAGCCGCGGCTTACTGTTCGCGTTTGGTCGGCATCGACGTAAACGCAACCCTGATCGCCGGTAATTTGATCCGGCCAAAGGTCCGTACGCATGCGCCTGATCGCCCCCAAAGGGAGAACGCTGCGAATCACGGGAAGAACACTAGACCAAAATGAACCAGACGCGTTGGCTGCTTTGTTTATCGGTGGCGTTGTTGATGCAAATCAATACGGGCGCGCAAGGGCCGGCGGGGATAATTTCGCGCGAAAGTGATGAGCGCGCCATCTCTGCCGGCGACCGGCAAAGTGCGTTGACCGCGTTGCTGAATGAAGCGGATCGGCTACGAGCCGCGCAACAACCGTCCGCCGCAGCCCGGCTACTGACCCGCGCGGGCTATCTTCAACTCAAGCTCGCCCAGCCGGCCGAGGCCCTTAGGACGTTTAACGATGCGTTGCGGTTGGTCACGGATACCGCCGATATTATCAACCAAACCGACACCTTAAATGGTATCGGCGCGGTTTACACCAGCAAAACCAAGTGTCCGGAAGCCAAAACTGCGCTAACTCGGGCGCTCTCCCTCAGTGATCAAGATCACTATCTTAAAGGCCGAGCCCAGGCGCTGCTGACCCTGAGTGAATGCCAAGATTACGATAATCATACGGTCGCACTCGCGACGGCAAACGAGTCACTGGCCATCTGGACCCAAATAAACCATCAATGGGGCATCGCCAAAACTAACGCGGCGATTGGAATTTATCTTTTCTCGTTGAATCAACTTACGGAAGCCACGGTTCACTTCGAAACCGCTCTGCATATCTGGCGAGCACTGGCGTTGACGGACGAACAGGCTGACCTACTGATCAGTCTCTCGTTTATCGAGTACCGCAAAGGCGCTTGGCAGAACAACATCAGCGACCTTACCGAAGCGCGCACGTTGATCGATGAACAATCAGAACCGTACAAACTCGGGCAAATAAATGCCAACCTCGGCGAAACCTACATCGCCAGCGGCCTTCCCGAAGCGGCCCTCCCGAGTCTGGACCTCGGCCTCCAATATTTCGAACGAGCCCAGAATCCGCGTGCGGTTTCCGCGGTGATCTGGGTCAAAGGTAAGGCGCTCCTTTTGCTGAATGATCTGCCCCACGCCTTGGAACAATTCAACGCCGCGCTTGCGGGCTTCGCCGCGCGGAAGGAGGGGATCGGAATGGCGATCTGCCATGA
>JBDSEC010000613.1:0-3327 GCA_039920205.1 Pyrinomonadaceae bacterium | reverse complement strand
CCCGGCCGGTTAAAATGGGCCGGATAAATGTACGGTAAACTTCAGTTTGCCGACGATTCGTATCCGCAACCGTTAGCGAAAACCGAGTGCGGCACATCACCCGTCCTAGTTGAATTCACCCCAACGTCGACAAGCTAAAGCATGGCAAACGCGCGCGATCATCGATGGATCTCCACCTTTGTCCTTTTCTCAAATAGAAGTGTCAATACCCGCGGCGTGGTGGTTCGATCGCCTTGGTCAAAAAACTCGTTAAGTTCGACCAGATCTAGGTCATGGGCCTGGGCTACGTGAAGAAAGTCGGTTACATGATGCGTAAAGCATTCGACTATCTGAACGTCATCCCCGGAGGTGAATCTTGCCTTGGTGCCGGCGTACTGTTTGGCCGGGTGAAGCTCGCCCAAATATAAATGCCCGCCTGCCACCACCGAACTCGAAGCTTCATGAAAGACGTGGCCCAGGTTGTCGATATGTTCAAGCACTAAACTGAAAGTCACCAGGTCGTACTTCGCGTCAACAAAGTTCCACGGTTTGTTTATGTCGATTTCGAGGAACCGAACCGCATTAGAATTGATCTTTGACCGTGCCACCGCCAGCATTTCAGCAGAAAAATCGACCGCGGTAACGCGGTCCGCTTGGGTCAACAACCATTCGGTGTTCTTCCCGGTACCGCAACCGATCTCTAAGCAGGTTTGAAAGGATATGCCCTCCAGCGTTGCGCGTAAGGCTTGCGCTTCCAGATCCCGAGTGGCGTTCTGATCTGTATCGTACTGTGCGGCCCAGTGGTTATAGGCGCGTTGGATTTCCATGATCTACGAAGTTGCGGATCGAAACCGACCCCGCGGCCTATACAGCGCCGGTGGCGCGATCTTCGGCCGCGTTTGCTTTACCCCGTTCGACATACTCGACCGGCAGGGTACGCGTGGTGTGATCGGTAACGCTGTCCACCGGTTGGCGCGGTTCGTCCAGGCGGTGCGGCGATGGCTCGGGCAAGTTCTTTGGTCGGGGCGGCGACGCAACTTCCTTGGCCACCGGAGCGAGATTCAAGATGCGCATCAACAAACGGACCAGCATCCAATCAATGGCCAAAGTGATCGCCAAGATCAAGGCCGCCAAGGCGCCGCCACCATCGCCGAAATTCAATCCCCGATCGATCAAAGCCATGATCAGACCAAAGGCCAAGCCGAACCCGCAAACGGTAACCAACGTAATTACGGTGGCCAGTACCGGAAGCGCTCCCTTGAAACGCATGGGTAACTCGCCCAGCGACGGGCCGAGTGGCCGCAGATTATTGCCGCAACGGTTGCAGTAACTAAGTTCTTGCGGGAGTTCAAGGCCGCAGGATGAACAATACATAGTAAGCTCCAGATTCTGGTTGTTATTCTGTTTACGAAATCTACTGCGCCAAAGTTCGAAGGTTTGCGGGGACCGCCGGTCCCGCGTTTAGTCGTCCGCGCCTGGCTTCGATCGCAACCGCTTTAGCTCGGAATGCTTCACTTTTTCCTTAAGCTTGCGTTCCTTGGCGGCCCGCGAAACCTTGGTCGGGACGCGCTTTTCCGGAACGAAGTTCAGCTTCTCCAACTTTTCGCGCAAACGCCGGAGGCAATCGGCCTTGTTCCGGTGTTGGCTCCGCTGGGCGCGGCAAACCACGACGATCTCCGACGGAAGATGCCGCAGACGGATCGCGCTTTCGGTCTTATTCACGTGTTGTCCGCCCGGGCCGCCGGCGCGCATGGTCTCGACCTCGCACTCGCGCAATAACTCGTCGTCGGTTTCGGGAATTTTGATCATGACTTTCGTCTTAAAGTACGACAAATGCTCCGGCTCCGCCGGCCTATGTGCGGAAAGGCTCCGCCTTTCAGGAATGATATTGAACCCTTAAGTCTTGGCGGCTACGCCGCCGCGGCGGCACAGACCGCCAAATCTATGAATACCGCTCGTAAATGGCAAAGCCATTCCGCACATAGAGCGGCAAAGCCGCAAAGCCAGATCAATCAACTCAATACATCAACTCGCTAATAATCTCCGCACGTTTACTGTGCGACAGGTTGTTAACCTGTCGCTGCACCTGCTCAACCTCGCTGATCGGATTGAACCTTGCACTTAACGCCACCAGCATCGGCAGACTAACAGTCTGCCGTACCTTGGGTGGCAAAAGCCCACGGTTCTGTTTACAATCGACCCACTAGTATAACCCCCTTTTTCGTCAGGAGAATCATGGCTGATCCACTACTTATTGCGCGTGGTGAAATTGACCTTTCCATTTTGCCCAAGATGGCCAATCGGCATGGACTGATCGCGGGCGCGACCGGAACGGGCAAGACCGTCACGCTGCAAAAGCTGGCCGAATCGTTCAGCCGAATCGGCGTGCCGGTGATAATGGCGGACGTTAAGGGGGACCTTTCGGGCATTCTTCAAGCCGGGGGCGGCAATCAGAAGATCACCGACCGGCTGGCACAATTAAAGATCACCGATTTCCCCTATGCCGGCTGTCCGGTGGAGTTCTGGGATGTTTTCGGAGAACTCGGTCACCCCTTGCGCGCAACGGTATCCGAAATGGGTCCGTTATTGCTGACCAGGTTGTTGAATTTAAACGAAACCCAAAGCGGCGTCCTCAGCTTGGTTTTCCGCGTGGCCGACGATCAGGGTTTGCTGTTGCTGGATCTGAAGGACCTGCGCGCCCTGTTGCAATACGTCGGCGACAACGCCAAGGAGTTCACCACCGAATACGGCAACATCTCGTCGGCCAGTGTCGGTGCGATCCAGCGCGGCTTGCTGCAGTTGGACGAACAGGGCGGCGAAACATTCTTCGGCGAGCCGGCGGTGGACCTAAACGATTTCATTCAGACCGATAGTAACGGTCACGGGGTCGTCAACATCTTGGCGGCCAACAAACTGATCAATTCGCCCAAGGTTTACACGACTTTCTTGCTGTGGCTGCTGTCCGAGTTGTTCGAGAATCTTCCGGAAGCCGGCGACTTGGAGCAACCGAAACTTCTGTTCTTTTTTGACGAAGCTCACCTTATTTTTGACGAAGCTCCCAAGGTCTTACTCGATAAGATCGAGCAAGTGGTTCGATTGATCCGGTCGAAAGGCGTTGGGGTCTATTTCGTCACGCAGAATCCGTTGGACATTCCCGATGTGGTATTGGGCCAATTGGGTAATCGCGTACAGCACGCTTTGCGCGCATACACCCCGCGCGACCAGAAAGCCGTGAACGCCGCGGCGGAAACTTTTCGGCCGAATCCGAAATTGAAGGTCGAACAGGTAATTCAAGAATTGGGTGTCGGCGAGGCGCTGGTTTCATTCCTTGATGAAAAAGGCGTGCCC
>JBDSEC010000612.1:0-16141 GCA_039920205.1 Pyrinomonadaceae bacterium | reverse complement strand
TTCCCTCCAAAACCTGGCCGAACCAATCGGCCAATAAGGGCGGCGGTATCTTGCCCAAAAGTTTGAGTTCCTCTTTGAGGGAAACGCCGGGAATCAACTCCATGACCAGGAACGCGCCGTTCGGGCCTACCGTACCGTAATCGAAGACGCTGACCACATTCGGGTGATTCAGTCGCGCGGTGGCCTGGGCTTCCCGGGCAAATCGGCGCAAGGCACTTTTGTCGCCAAAAACATTGCCGATCATCAGCTTGATCGCGACGGTTCGGTCCAACTTAAGATCCGTGGCGCGGTAAACGGATCCCATGCCGCCCTTTCCGATCAGTTGGTCCAAACGATACCGCTCGGCAAGCGTGCGTTCGACCGGAAGGGTGAGGATCAATCGCTGGCCATCAACTGCGCATGCCTCGGTTTGCGAATCGAAGCAGGCGCCACATTGCGGACACTCTTTTAAGAGCTCAATGTTTTGACCCTGAACGTGCAGCAGCACGTCATGCTTGATCCGCTCGCCTCGGTCCACCCGGCCCTTCAGGGTGCTGATCTCGGACATCACGGCCATTTGTTGCGCGATCGCGGCCAGCAACCGTTTGTCCATCACGGTATAGGGCTGCTCGGATTTCTTTGGCCCCAAAAAGAGAAAACCCCGCAACCGGATATCCGTCCCCGCCAGTGGAACGATCAGTTCCACGCCCAAATCATCGAGCCAGTATTCCTCGTTTGATGGCAGCAAGGTTTGGTCGGCAAAGGGATACTCGCGAGCACTGGTCTGTCCGTCCAGGGCCCGCACCAGGGCCGCCGGTTCTGGCACCAGCGCTTTGGGCGTAAGTCCATTCGAGGAAAAGCCCAACGATAGTTCCGACACATGTTCGTCACGGTAAAAGATATAGACGCTTTCCGGGTGCAGGGCGGCTTCGATCTGGCGGCTTACCTGGCGGGCGATCTCCTCGCGCGAATCCAACTCTTTTATCTCCTCGATCACGCCCAAAAGAATTTGCTCTTGATCGTAAGCTTCCCGAAAGAAGAGCCGGTCGATCCAACTGCCGAGCGGTTTCCGAAACAGCAAACCCAGCGTGGCGAGGCCGATCAAAAACAGATTGAGCGGGTGACCCCCAAAGATCTCGACGAGGGTACGATTCGGATTGGCCAGCACGCGCCAGACCAAAACAGCGATCGGCAGGACCAACAGGAACCGCAACGTCGTCTTGGCAAAAACATATTGCAGCCCGCGACGAATTACGACGTTGATGTCTAGGAACCGGTGCTTCAGGATCGCGTAGGCTGCGGTAATCGGGATCAGCACGGTGAAAAGATTGGCGATCAGGTTGACCGTGCTAGGGGTGCTGCGGGGGCTGCCGAAATAAGTGCAGGCTGCCGCCCCGACATTCGGCACCAAGGCCACCAATGATCCTACCAGCATCAACTTAACCCGGCGCCGTTCCACTCCCGGCTTGGTCAACCGATAGCTTCGGATCACCACCGCGCACAACGCGACAAATGCCACCAGTTGGGCAATGAACAATACGTTGAGTAACCGCATATCCACCGATTGGAAGTGGAACCAAGCCGTAAGTAACGCCTCACCGCCAGACGACGAAGACGCACCGCTAATTAGCGCGGCGATCGTAAGCAACGTAAAACACCCATAGAGTAGGTACTTGAGTGACGACCAAAAGCGGTTGCGGCGATGCTCGGCGGGCAAACGGCAATAGAAATGATAGGCGAGGGCCAGATGCAAACCGCGAAGGGCAACCGCGGGAAGCAACAAGTACCGTTCCCATAACGGAAAAAACGCAAAGTGTCCGGTGACGGTCCAGGTAGTTCGCAAAAAGAGGAAGCCAGACACCATTAACGTAAGCGAAGCCAACCGCGGTACCGTTTGGTCCGGCCTCAGCAGTCCGATCCCTAATCCGACGGTCACGAAAACGATCCCAATAAACCAGTAGGCAAGCGATCGTGGCAACGCGCTCAGGTTCCGTACCGGTCTGAAGGACAAATTGACCCGTTGTTCTTGCGGGCCGCGCTGGATCACCCCGGTATAGCTGCCGCCCCAGGGATAGGCCCGGGTCAACGACCTTGGGTCGAGCCGCTCGAATCGAAGATCGTTATTAAAGGAAATGATCCGGTCACCGGGATGTAGCGCTCCGGCCGCTGGGCCGTTGGGATCAACGGTGGTGATGAACCGTTGTCCGTTCCGGACCGCCGATTGCCATCCGAGATTAGTATCTTGCACTCCATAACGAAAAATGCCGTCGAGGCCGAGTGCGTACAAACCGAGCATCCATATTCCCAGACCGAGTGCGATCCAGAAGAATAGTGGCTGCTTGACCCTTTGTTGAGGTTGATCGGATCTTACTCGGCGATGCGTAGAGGAGGCGGCTTCGGAGGTGACCCTGTTGGCATCGAATGACGGACCGTCACGACGAGCCATCACCCCAGCGGCAATATCATTCGGCGGCGCTTCGATGAAACTTTCCGACGAGGTCTCGAACGCCAACAACGATTCGACCTCGGCGCGAAGCTTCAGGTCACCGCCGCAGGCCTGGTCTAAAAACGCGCTTCGTTCCGCCGGGGTGCGGTCCAATGCGTCCTGGCAAAGTCTCTCGATTGCAGCCCATCGATCTTGGGTCATCGCTATTCGGAGTTCGACGATAATTCTCGCAGCAGCCAAAGCTTAGCCAATCGCCAATCGCGCTTGACCGTCTCGACCGATACCTTCAAAACTTGCGCGGTTTCTTCCTGACTTAGGCCGCCAAAATATCGCATTTCAACCACCTGGCTCTTGCGTTGATCAACGCGGGCGAGCGCAGTCAACGCCTGGTCCAAGGCGACCAATTCCGCGGCGCGATCAGAGGAGACAAAAGCAACATCCTCTAACGAGATCGGTTGCACCTCGCCCCTTTTTTTTGAACTGCGTGCGCGGGCGTAATCGACCAGGATATGGCGCATGGCTCGGGCCGCAACGCCAAAGAAATGGGCGCGATCGCTAAATTGCTTATCCGGCTGGCCGACAAGTTTCAGATAAGCTTCGTGGATCAACGCCGTGGTTTGCAGCGTATGTTCGGTGCGCTGCCGGTTCATATATCCGTGCGCTAGTCGGCGTAGTTCACCGTAGACCAAGGGCATGAGCCGGTCCAACGCGGCTTGGTCTCCCTGGCCCCAAGCGGCGAGCAGTTGAGTGATGTCTTTCGGTTCGCGATTCACTCGGAGAACACCCTTAGCTATTTCTGCCTGACGTCGGTCCAATTGAATTGAGCTTCTGGCTGATCGGATGCCGCTATCATACTACTTACCCTACGGATATTGCAGCAAAGCCGGCCGCGGATGGTCAGCGGCGGGAATGGAAGGCAGATCGTCCCCGGTGGGTGGCTACAGTCGATGGATGTGGCGCTCCGCCCTCAAATGCGGGGGCACCATCGTTGCTATCCGTCTAACCATCTGACAAACTCGCTACATCATTTGCGGTCCGGACGCTGAGTTTCGCGTTCGTTGGGTCAAGGCCTTTATCCGGAGATCTCCGTATGGACGACGACCTGTTTTATCAGTTGGTAGTTCTCTTTGTTCTCGGGCTCGTACTGGTCATCATCACGGTCGTGGGTCATGGCATCTGGCTCATCATTAGTGCCATTTTCCGCGCGGCCTCACGCAAACCAAAACCCGTCAGTATCACCGAATCAAATATTGATAGCTGCGCTTATTGCGGCTCGGTGTCGAAACCCAACTTTCGGTTTTGTGGGGTCTGCGGTCGCCCGCCGGCGTCGCCGAATAAGGCCGAGCTGCTTAACGATCTGGCCGCGACTAGGCGCCAACTCCAACGGTGGTCGTCCGGCGGTGTTTTGGATGACGATCTGGCCCAGCGGATGACCGGCATCATGGAGCGCGAGCGCGAACGGTTGTTTGGTTCAAGTTCCGATCGCCCGCCGGTACGACCAGCGCCATCGGTCGTCGAACCATTGCCAGTCAAAGAAGCTTACGAACCTCGACCAACGATCGAACCCGCCTATGTTTCCGATCCGCCCTGGTTGCGTCCGGACCCGGTTCAACCTTCGATCTTTGGGCGTAAAGCAACCGAACCAGAACCGGAACGACGCTCGGGACCAGCGGAAATGCCGCCACCTGTGGCGCCGGCAAAGCCTTTGGCTCAAGTCATCGCCTCGTTCATGGAGCAGAGCAACATTCGCTGGGGCGAGATCATTGGCGGACTGCTTATCGTCGGCTGTTCGACCGCGCTGGTGGTGAGTTTGTGGAACGAGATAGCACAGATCCCGCTGCTGAAATTCTTGATCTTTACCGGCGTGACGGCCGTGCTATTTGGCGTCGGCTTTTATACCGAACACCGGTGGAAATTGCCCACGACCAGCCAGGGAATTCTCACCATCGCTACGCTCTTGGTCCCGTTGAATTTTCTGGCCATTGCGGCCGTGTCTAGCGGGACGAATTCCGGTGGTTGGCCGGTACTTGTCAGCGAACTGTTAGCGCCGGCGGTTTTTGCGTGTCTGGTCTTTTACGCAGGCCGAGTACTTACCCCTAAATGGCCGCACCTATTGGCCGGCGGGATGTTGATCACGTCCGTCGGTCAACTCTTGGTGCGTCATTTCGCGGTACCTGAATTAAACCAAGCGACCGCGTTGTTGTTAACCGTATTGCCGATCGCCGGCTGTGTGTTCTTCACCGCTTTTGTAATTCGCCGCGCGTCGCGGGCGCTGGTGGATGACGAAGTCTCGGGCGCGATCTTCCTGACGTTGGGAGCGAATGTTTTCGCGACCGTATTGCCGTTGGGTTTGATGTTGTACAAGACGGGCAACCCGTTAGTGACGCTGATGCTGATCGCGCCGGCGCTGGCGTTGTTGGGCCTGCCGCTCTTAGCCGTGGGGATTTTCTTGTGGCGCGAGTTGACGGTTGCAGGTTCAGCGTCGGCGCGAACGGCGGCAACGGCCGTGGCGATCCTCGGCGGCACGGTCTCGCTGGTGGCAATGCTGGCAGCGTGGCCCAATCCCGCGAGCGTTGTTCCGGCCGCGCTGATCAACGTTGCGCTTTGGAGTTATTTGGCCTGGACATTCCGCATCGCGTTTATGCATTACGCCGCGGCATTCTGTCTGACCTTGGCGGCGTCGATTGTATTCCCGATCTTGTCCGGGAACCTGACCTGGCAACTCGGGTCCGACCAGTCCTTATTGGCGCGAATATTTTCGGGGTACACCGGCGAGGCGCTGGTGGGATTGATGGTGATCTACTTTGTGGTCGCGGAATTCGCGCTGAGAAGGGAACGCCCGAATGATGCGAACGCATTCCTGGTCGCCGGAATAGCTAACGGTATTTTGGGCGGCCTGCTGGCTGTGAATTATGGATTTGATCGTGCGGGCGACCCGCGCTTTCTGACGATCACTCTTACTGTGTTGGCCTTGGGAGGGTTTTGGTCGGCATATAAGCATCGGTCGAGCGCTGTCACCTGGATATCCGCCGGGATCTTGTGGCTGGCCGTGCGGCAAGCCGTCGGACCCGCCTTTGGACTTCGCTTCCCCTGGCAAACCGCTACGTTCGTGATGGCGACGCTCGCCGCGGTCATTCCGCTGGTCGTGCCGCGATTGCGCGTTTGGCGTGATCCGTTGCGCATTTCTGAATTGCGTTCCGTTCTGGTCGATCCGTTCAAGTGGATCGCGCTGGTGTTTTCCGGCGCCAGCGTATTCATGGTGTTGCAGGCCCAGCGATGGGAGCCGACGGCCATGGTCGACGCACGTCTGTTTTGGTTGTCGTCTATCTGGTTCGCCTTGTTGTGGTCGATCCGTTCACGTTGGTTATTCGCGGCGACGCAAGGGATGATCGTCGCCGCGGTTGCGTTAAGCGTCAAACTGCTATTGCAAAACTTCGAATGGTATTCGTACTTGCCGAATGCGTTTCTGCATCCCTGGAGTCTGCAGATCCAAGGCGGCGCGATCATTGTAACCGGGTGGATCTGGTTGGCGTTGCGAACCCTGGTGCCGCGCGCGATCGCGCCCCTGCAAAACCAAGTTAATTTCGACCGTTTTGAGGCGGACTTCGACCGCCCGACTCCCGAGAGTTCAGCGGCGGTCTTGGACCATCCCGATTCGGAGAGCGCCTGGTCCACGCCACGTTACTACCTGCATCACCCGGGCTTTGCCTTCGACCGATTCCTGACCATTGGTGTCGCGATCGCGTTCTCTATCCTGTCGATTTACGGTGCATTACCCGGAATTGCCGCCGAACTTTCACCCCTCGCTTACCCTTTGGTGATTCGTGACTTGGCCGGTTTCCCGCACACCGCGGTGTTCGGCGCCGGTGCTTGGATACTCTCCGCGTTGATCCTCATCGCTCTCTTGGCCAATGGGTTAGTTGAAGGTCGACGCAAGTTTCTTGTTTTCTCGGTAGGGGTTTTTTTCACTTGGATTCCGCTCGTGGCGGCGCGCTGGGAAACCGTGGCCGCTGCGGCAAGTGCTTGGCGCTGGCTCGCTGTGTTGTTCCTAGTCTTGGCGCTTACGGTCCTTTGGCAACGACAGCGTTTGACCCGCCAGTTGGAAAGTTGGGGGATACCACGCGAACGAATTAGCGGGACCGCCGTGTCGACTCAGGCGGTTGCCCTGTTCCTCGGCATCTTTCCGCTCGTGCTATTCACGCTGCAGAACCTTCAACTAATTATTCAGAATCTGCCGGCGGGTGGTCCGACTGGCGGTCTATTTCTATTGCTTGGCTCTACTCTGTCGTACACCGTGCCACTAGTTGCCGTCACCGCCGTTCTAATGGGTTTTGCCTGGCGCGAACGATCTAGCGGCTTCGCCTTTGCGGCCGGGGTTTCCACAATGTTCACGGTGATCACTGCGCACCTGGTGTCGCAGTATGCGAGCGGTTTCACATTGGATCGCGTCACCGTGATCCAGGCCTTCCAGTTGGCGGCGATCAGCGCCTCCGGGTTCGTCTTGGTTTGGTTGGCGACGCGCCACTGGTGGATGAACCAACCGAGCGAGATCGAGTTGGGCCGCAGCAGCCGGTTGACCGGTGTGTTGTTGGGGGCAGCTTTCGCTGCGCTGGCGGGGTTCTTGGTCCCGATCGCGCTTCGGTTGTTCTTCCAACCGACTTTTGTGGGCGTGGCCACAATCGGGGCCGGAAGCATTCGCGGTTGGCTTGCGTGGGCGCTGACACTGGGGGCGGTCTTTTGGTGGGTACGGGCGTTTGATAAGCGATTGAGCGCTTGGTCAACGTTTGCGTTCACGGTTTCTCTAGCGGCCTTGATCGCCTTTGCGTCAGCGCATTGGAGTGAAGGCCGGTGGATCTCGCTGCATATTTTCCAGTTGGGAATGTTGGGCGCCGCGGTAGTCCTGCTGCTGATTCAGCGGCTTC
This sequence comes from Pyrinomonadaceae bacterium, assembly GCA_039920205.1. Taxonomy (GTDB): domain Bacteria; phylum Acidobacteriota; class Blastocatellia; order Pyrinomonadales; family Pyrinomonadaceae; genus JBDSEC01. Next base: position 8,794 of record JBDSEC010000612.1, on the reverse strand, counting down.
CAAGGGTGATGACCTCTGAGTTCGCTGCTGGCGGACGTGTCGTGGGGATTCAAACCAGATTTCCCCGGCTCGCCGACAACTGGAGCAGCATCAGCGCCGTCGGCATGGGCGCAACGATCCTACTTACCACCTTGCTGTCGCTGCGCGCATCGACCGGTTACGGACGACCTTGGTGGGCGGTGGCTCCGATACTGGGTTGCGTGGCAGTTGTTCTCGGGTTCAATGCCTTCACCGGCCAACGAAAGTCGGTTTATGCCGCTTGGTCACTGGCATTCCTGTCGGTCAATGTGTGGTTCTTTACCGAACTTCCGATACGTTCAGAGTATTTTGGTGAATCATATCCGGCGCTCACCGTTTTAATGGAATGGATCTCGGCGAATGCCGTTGCCATTTCTATCGTTGGCTTGGTCAGTCTGCTTGTCGAGTTGCGGAATCGCCAACGCGGTGTTGAAGCGCCCGATCCGTCAATACCGTCGTTTCACAAAGTGGCGGCGTTTGTAGGATTGGCATCGTTTGTTACCGTCGTCGCCTTCGGGTTGGCCTTCGATACAAGGGAACTAACGCTGCATCCGCGTTTCGGTTTTGCCTGGATAAACGTGACCACGTTCATACTGTTGGTAGGCGCGATGATCTGGGATCGCACGGCCCGCTATGCCGTGGCATTGGTTTATTTGGGCGTTCTGGGTGCGATGGGCGTGGCGCTGGACCAGTTGAATCTGCCTGACTATCGTTTGGTCTGGGTTGGTCTAACGATCATGGCGGTATATGCCGTGGTCACCAGTTCGATATGGCGGACGCGGTCGCGTTGGCCTGGACTCCTTGACCGGTTGCGCATTCCCGAGCGCGTTGGCGATTTTGCCGGATTGAATTGGCTGCTCTGGTTCAATGCTGGCTTGGTCGTCGCGGTACTCTGCCTCGGCACGCAGATCGTGACGATGTACGTCACGCTGCCGCTGCGGATCTTGGCCGCCGTGGCGGTGACATTGCAGGTTATCACTCTGGGCAATTTGGCGGCCGGTAAGTGGCGCCCATATGTTTTGCGCACCGCCGCGGCGGTTTTCGCGCTGGGCTGCGTCTTACTTTCGTGGTCGCTGATGAACCCATTGACGGTCGGGACCTGGCTGAACCGATCGGTCGCGATGATGGTCATGCTGTTGGTATTTCTGACCGTCTGCGGTTTCGGGCGCGAGCGTATCGGTTCGTTCGATCGTGATTGGTCGGGAGCGGCGGATTGGCTTTTGCCCAAACTAGCCGTGGCCAGCGGGTTTTGTCTCGCATTTGTTTTGACGACCGAGGTCGCGCAAGAGATCGAATTCGGTCAGGTGATGACCGGAACCATTTCGTTGATCATCGTAGCGTTGACGTTGCTGGCCGCGATCGTATTGGCGATCTACTTTGCCTTGAACCAGGCGCGTGACCCGCTGCAATTGTCCGAGCGATGGCGACCGGCTTACGTTTACGCGGCCGAAGGTTTATTGGCTTTGCTGTTCCTGCATATACGGTTGAGTTTGCCGCAGTTATTTACCGGATTCTTTGCGCAATATTGGCCCTATGTGGTAGTTGTGATCGCCTTTGCCGGGGTTTGGGTCAGTGAAATATTACGCCGGCGCGGTTCGATGGTGCTGGCCACACCCATCGAGCGTACGGGAGCGTTCCTGCCGCTGCTTCCCGCCATTGCCTTTTGGTTGATCAATTCACGCGCGGAATATTCGGCGCTGCTTCTTTCCGTTGGATTGGTCTACGCGATCCTGAGCATTCTGCGACGTTCGTTCGGGTTTGGCTTGCTGGCAGCCTTGGCGGCGAACGGGGGATTGTGGTTCTTCTTGGGCCATACGGGCACCTTTCATGTGGACCAGCACCCGCAGGTTTGGTTCATTCCGGCCGCGTTGAGCGTCCTGATCGCGGGTCAGATCAATCGCGAACGACTGACGAGCCAACAACTGACGGCGTTGCGTTATAGCGCGCTCTCCGTCGTATACGTTTCATCCACCGCGGATATTTTCCTCAATGGCGTGGCCGAATCGCCGTGGCTGCCGCTGGTCCTAGCCGCCATCTCGGTCACCGGCGTCTTGTGCGGCGTCGCGTTCCGCATTCGCGCATTCTTGATCATGGGCGCGACGTTCCTATTGATCGCGATCACGACGATGATCCGTTATGCACAGGTCAGTTTTGGTTGGACCTGGTTATGGTACATCGCCGGGATCGTTGCGGGCGGGTTGATATTGCTGACCTTTGCGTTGTTCGAGAAGAGGCGCCGTGAACTGGCGCAGGAGACTAACTAAGTGCGGGATCCAGCGTGATGAAAAAATTGCAAATATTACTTTTCGGCACATCGTTCTTGCTGCCTATGGCGGGTGTTGGTTGTGGTCTTTCGAAAAACCCGGCCGGAGTTTCGGTGTCTCCGTCGGCAACACCGGTTAGTCCACGTTCAGCATCGACGGTCACACCGACCGACGGGAAACCGGGTAAGAGAATAGTTCCGTCCACGGTGTTGGAGATTCTGCTCGAAGCCAAGAAGCAGAATGCCGCTATTACGCCGAATGAGTTAGCGGACCTCGGCAACCGCGAGATCGCTCGGCAGGGATTCAATTTTCAAGTCAATTCCTGCGCGATTGCCGAGTCGAACAGGGTCATGGGCAAATACTTTGAGGAGCCGGCGCCATTCAGTGTTGAATTCATGGATCGACAGGGACATCGCACCACTTATGCATTGATGGCCCGGGGTTTTGACGCTTTCTGTGGTTGTGCCTTTGACCTTCCATTGCGGTCAATTGCGCACGACAAGATGACCATCGTGAGTGATGGTTCTCCGATCGAAGTGGTTCGTCCAAAAGACTATTTTCTCGACGAGATCGAACTGGTCGATGCATCGCTAAATCGGACTATCAGAAAATGGTACAACCACAATGACCAGCCCCCACTCGGCATTTCTGAAGACGGAAAACGGGTCTATTACCACACGGGGTATGATGATCCCGGGTTTGCGGAACTGGCCTTGGAGGTCGGTGAAGCTGGAATACCGCGCTTTGTCTCGCTTCCGCAACTAGACATTATTACCAATAAAGTGACGTTCGATAACTTTCCGAAGGACCCGAATAATAGCTATCTCGGCTATTTCCGGTTTAAAGGAAAAAATACGAGTTATATCCTAAAATTCTCTTATCCTTGCACCTAAACTGGCAGATCGCACGCTCGGTGTAAATCTGGAAGAAGATGGGTGTAATTGAAATTGAGAGTAGTCTTCGCGCTGAAGGCGCACAAAGAAAATAGCCAGATGCAAGGCTTTGCGCAGCTTCTGGGAAAACGGCAACAACGATCGCGCCCTGAAGGGGCGCCACGTCGGTCTGGCGCACCTTCAGTGCGCTGGAGCAAATGGCAACTTACCAGAGGTTTAACGTCTGGCTATTTTCTGTCGGCGTCTGCGGCGCGAGGAAATGAGAACGTGCGGTCATTCACGCTCGATCTGCATTTAATTGATTTCCCTTGCCAACTCTCACTTTTAATTGCACCCAAGAAGATATGTTTTACTTAAGCAGTCCCGCCAGCCAATGCATCACGTTCAATGCAAACTGCCGGTTATCGATTCCTTTGGCGTTCATCCCAAATCTCTCGCCATTGGGTGCGATCTGCGCGCTGAACATGGCCGCTTCACCTGAAATAAAAACGCGTCCCTTTCCGAATTTGAAGGCGACGGCTTGCGCGCGCCCTTTAGCCGATGTCTTTTGCTCCGAGCCCGGAAATTCGTCGTAAGCCGTGTCGCCTAGCCGTAAGATCACGGCCGCGCCGTTAGGAATCGCCAGTGATTGTCCAGTAAACGATACGATGCGCCCGATCCGCTCAGTTGCGCTCCGTCCCCGCGTGATCGCGTGATCACCGAGCAACCCGTTCTCGCGTGAGAACAACAGGTCCTTCAACTCCGGATCGCGATGGGCCGGGTCATCGGTAAAGCCTTTACTCATCCTGACGTCAAATCGGAGCGATAGTTTTTCGGCCCATCCGCCCATCGGAGCGTGATCGGCGAGGAAGAGCAACGAACCGCCGGCCTTGACCCACGCGACCACCGCATCACATTCCGAATCCGTAAAGGCCGACTCCCCTTCCTTTTCTTCACCGCGCGCGTTCGCGATCACCAATATCTGGTACCTGGCCAAACTATCAACGCTAAAAATATTCGTGTTGGGCGTTACGAGGAAACCGTCGTGGGAAGCCAAGTCGGCAAATGGTTTGAACAGCCCGGTCGTCGTGTGCAGATTCCGGTGAGCTTCGTCAAACAACAGTTTCGGATGTCTGGCGGTAAAAGCCGGCCGCGCCACCTCGGTGTCGAATTCAGGATCGGCCCGTTGGGTGTTGGTTTGAACGTTGGGCAATTCGGGTAGAGCCGTTAGCGAACAGGGAGACGTCACCGCGTTCGAAACACAAAAAACGCCGGCCAATTCGCGCTGGCCTTTTTCCAGCACTTCGAAGGTTCCGGTAATACGATCTGATTTCACGGTGCCCGCGAAATTCACCACAGACCCGTCAATTTCGGCCGACATTTCCAGATGATCTGCCGTTACCGTGACCGTTCGCAACTGATCCTTCATTTCACGGTCCTCAAATTCGATCAGGAACGAACCCGTCCAACCGTTCGGCTGGGCACCGAAATCAAAGGCGAATTTCCCCGAAGGACCGTTCGACCGGAACACTCCAGTCCACTTGCCGGTGATATCTTGGGCCGCTACGGCCGTCATGGAAAAGAGTATGAACGCTACCGAAATCAGAGCGTTGCGCATGATCTGACCACCTCGCGGAAATAGTGTTTAGGTATATTCAGACTAACGACGCCGGGAAGATAAATGTTCAGCACTCTGCGAAAATTCCGTAACTTGACACTATTTTAAGCGTGAGAGTAATAATTGGATAGATATTATTGAATAAATCTTTGAACTATCATCGGAGCCATAAAATGTCATCTATTCGTGAAGCAGTTATCGTAAGTGCCGTCCGCACGCCGACGGGAAAACTATTGGGTGCCTTAAAAGGCTTCTCCGCCACGGAGTTGGGTGGCCTGGTCGTGCGCGAAGCCGTTCGCCGGTCAGGAATAAGCCCCACGGAAGTCGACGAAGTCATCATGGGCAACGTGATCCAGGCCGGGAACGGTCAGAACCCGGCTCGCCAGGCGGCCTTGAAGGGTGGACTGCCCGATTCGGTTTCCGCCGTGACCCTGAATATGGTCTGCGGTTCGGGGCTACGCTCGGTGATGATAGCCGCGCAGGAGATCCAAGTTGGCGATGCCGAAGTGGTCGTTGCCGGCGGGATGGAGTCGATGAGCAATGCGCCGTACCTGTTGACCAAGGCCCGCGAAGGCTATCGGCTGGGGAATGGCACGCTGGTGGACTCGATGATCAACGATGGTTTGTGGTGCGCGTTCAACGATTACCATATGGGCCAGACCGGTGAATTGGTGGCCGAGCGCTGGGGCATTTCTCGCGAAGAGCAGGACGCATACGCCGCAGACTCGCATCGTAAAGCGGTCGAGGCCATTAAGGCCGGACGGTTCAAGGACGAGATCCTACCCGTTGAGATACCGCAGAAAAAGGGTGATCCGATCATTTTTGATACCGACGAACCGGTGCGCGAAGATACGACGCTGGAAACGCTAGCAAAGCTGAAACCTGCCTTTAGGAAGGACGGTTCGGTGACGGCCGGCAATGCGCCCGGGGTCAACGACGGGGCGTCGGCATTAGTTGTCACCTCGGCCGAAAAGGCCGCGCATCTCGGTATTGAGCCGTTGGGACGCATCATCGCGCAGGCCACTGCTGGGATGGCGCCGGAATTGGTCCTGATGGCGCCGCTCGAGGCCGTTCGCCGTATTTTGGTCAAGACCGGCTGGAGCACGGACGACGTAGATCTGATCGAATTGAACGAAGCGTTTTCGGTGCAGGCCGTGGCCTTGATCAACGATCTGAAATTGGACCCGCATAAAGTTAATGTTAACGGCGGCGCGGTGGCCTTGGGACATGCCATCGGTCAGTCCGGTTCGCGGGTGCTGACCACCATGCTATACGAGATGAAGCGCATCGGCGCCAAGCGTGGGATCGCTTCGCTCTGTTTAGGCGGCGGCAACGCCGTGGCGATCGCGGTCGAACGTTAAGTAGACAGAGCAGCCGGCTGAAGCCGGAACTCCAAACGCGTGACTCTTTACTAACAACTAGCATCTGATATCTAGTATCTAATTTATGATGTCACCGGAAGATCACAATCGACTCTTAGCGTGGGGCCACATTGCGTATGCGAGTTTCTTCACGCTCATGGGTCTGATGTTTGGCGCGATATTTGCCCTAGCAGGCGCCGGCATGGCGTTAGATCCAAAGGTGCCGAACGATTTTCCGGCCGCATTCTTTGGCCTGTTTGGCGTGATCTTTGGGCTTTTCTATATAGCGATGGCGCTACCCTCTTTTGTCGCGGGTGTCGGATTGTTGAAGCGGAAATCATGGGCCAAGGTATGGGCTTTGATCGCCGGCGTCGTCGCGTCCATGAGTTTTCCCATCGGCACTGCGGTCTGCGTTTATACCTTCTGGTTCGTCTTTAGCGATCCGGGCAAGGCATTGTACGACAAGCCTAACGCCGGTTATCAGCCGTATCCAAACGGACTTTACGGCGCACCTGCATCGAACCCGGCGGCTGACGCACGGGAAGCTAAAACTCGCGATTATCAGTATGTGCCACCCACCGAACCACCCAATTGGCGCGATGATGGATAAGAACTAGAACCGTATGACCGCCGATGAACATAGTCGAATATTGGGAATATCTAACGCGATCTTTGGTGGCTTGATCGCTTTGGCTGGACTTGCCTTCCTGGCTATTCCTATTTGGGTTCGCTTTACCACTCCCGCCGGTCAAGAGGACCTCGTATTTGATGACCTTGGATTTTTCTTAGTTCTGGGTACCTTCTTTTTGGTTCTCGGTTTGATCCCGTTCACGGTGGGTATCGCTTTGATGCAGCATCGATCATGGGCGCGAGTCGGCGGCATCATTACTGCGATCCTTTTTATCGGCAGTTTTCCTTTGGGTACGGCGTTGGGGGTTTACACGCTGGTATTCATGTTCAGCGATCGCGGCCGGCAGTTTTACTTGAACAGTTGAAACTGTCAACATTCGTTGCCACTCGATCCGTGGCAAACCAAATCTACTTTTAAGGACCACATTGTTTTGAGCAAAATATTTGGAGTTGTGGGCGCCGGCACCATGGGTAACGGCATTGCGCAGGTCGCCGCACGGGCCGGTTACACCGTGATCATTCGCGATATAAACGACGAGTTTCTGCAACGCGGCATGTCGGCGATAGACAAAAGCCTGCAACGCGATGTCGATAAAGAACGGCTGAGTGCAGCAGAGAAGCAGGCCATTGTTGGACGCATCTCGACGACGACCGCGCTAGAGGATCTAAAGGATTGCTTCATCGTGGTCGAGGCCGTGACCGAAAGCCTGGCGGTCAAGACCGAAGTTTTTCAGGCCTTAGACAAGATCACCGGGCCGGATGCGATCTTGGCGTCGAACACCTCGTCGATCTCGATCACTAAACTCGGCGCGGCGACGGGCCGGGCCGCTCAGGTCATTGGTATGCACTTCATGAACCCCGTGCCGGTCATGAAGTTGATCGAGGTGATCCGCGGCATAGCTACCTCTGACGCGACCTATGAAACGGTGCGCGTGCTTTCGGAAGAGTTGGGCAAAACCCCATTGGATTGCCAGGATTATCCGGGATTTGTTTCGAACCGAGTCTTGATGCCGATGATCAACGAGGCGATCTTTGCACTTTATGAGGGTGTTGCTCCGCGCGAGAGCATTGACGGGATCATGAAGCTTGGCATGAACCATCCCATGGGGCCGTTGACCTTGGCCGATTTCATCGGCTTGGATGTCTGCCTGGCCATCTTGAACGTTTTGCACGAAGGCCTGGGCGACCCGAAATACCGCGCCTGCCCTTTATTGAAACGCTACGTTGACGCCGGCTGGCTTGGCCGAAAATCCGGCCGCGGCTTTTACGAATACGAATAAAACAATGAATAATTAATAATTAATAGTTAGCAACGAAAACGCGCCGCCCGCTCGGACCGAACTTCGTTATCGGAATTCCCGTTGTGGCTCGATCGCATTATTAATTGTTAATTATTAACTATTCATTTCCTGCTTTATGAATACTGCTCCGCGACTTTGTTATTGCCAGAATTGTAAGTCAGCGAATCCGCTGGGCGAGGACTCGTGTCTGGCGTGCGGTACGCGCCTTATGCTGGTGGTCGAGCCGCCGGGTTCGCGTTTCGATCAGGGAGCGTTCGTTACGCTGGGTGAAGAGAATCTGTTCGAACGCGTAACCTTGTTGGAATTGCGGCTCGGTCAAGTTTTGGAAAAGGTCGGTAAGACCTTGGACCTGCTGTTGCAGCAATCGCGCAATCAACAATTCGATCACACGCTTTTGGAAACCGTGGTCGAAGCGTTGGCCGCGGGCGGGGTGGTGTCGGGAACCGATCTGCGCCTGGCCTGGCAACGCAAACGAACCCGCGAAGCCGGGGAAACGGCCGAGGCACAGCGCCGGGATCGGCTACGTACCGAAGCGATCAAATATTTCACCGGCAAAGGTACACAAGGTTTCTCAGCGACGATCGAGCGCGGGTTGGAACACTTTGCCTCGGGCCATTATCGAAAGGGACTGAACGTTCTAGAGCGGCTGGCCGCGACCGAAACAAAGAACATCGCGCTGAATCTGTTTCTCGGCGAACATTTCTTTTCCCACCGCAAGATGACTTTGGCC